>NVXP01000123.1 GCA_002733985.1 Fluviicola sp.
TCCCATCATTCTAACAGCTTTCGCACGCATGAAGTCCCATCCCATTCCAAGGACTTGCATCACGAGATCGAAAATCCCCTTGAGGCTAAAAATGTCATCTGGAACTGTAATTCCCATTGGTCCAAGCGAACCTGTTAACCACGCAAGGAGTCCACCGATTAAGTGTTTCTCAATATTAGCCTTGAACAAATCAATTCCTTTCCCGATTCCCTCAAACAGCTGGCCCATGAAACCAATTGGATCAGCCAAGATCACGCCGATCACACTTGCAATAGCAGAAAGTAAATTGTTGATCGCTTCCTTGAGTTTACGGATCGTTTCAATCACTCCATCAATGAAGTCCATCACCATTCCTATCAATCCACGATTGGCAGCTTTCATCTCTTCGATGCGCTCATCCACCTCATCAAGTGCGGCAGAATATTGATCAGCCAAAGAATCTACAAGGTCGTCTTGTTGTGCATTAACATCTTCAGTAAGCTCATCAAACTTATCTTGAATATCATCCGCGGCTTCTTTACCAAGACTCTTTAAGTTAGCTGGCAATTCGTCGACGTAATCTGTTACTTCTTGCTTACCCGTTTCAATTCGTTGTTTGGCTTCGTTGAGTTTCGTTGCGACTATTTCAGAAATAACCGTGATTTCAGCATCCATTACATCAACGAACACTTGTCTGCCTGTCACAAAGAACTCGTTTACCTCATCTGGCAATCCTGCTAATAGATCCCATCCCCATCGAGCAGCACCTCGCCAACCGCTGTAGCGTTTCGCTTTGTATCTCGCCATCTTTAGGGCTACGTGATTTTCGAAGCCTTCTTTTGCTCTTGTTGTAGCGGCTTCGAACTTGGTATTAACATCCGTATCGAGGGTTTCAAGAATTACGTCTACATCTTTTTTGGTTGTTTCGTAAATTGTATTGATCTCAGAAGCAATGCGTCCACGTTCACTTGTGTCTTTTTCACCTGTTTCTTGCTGTCCACCAACCACATTTTGCACAGCCGTTCCACGTAGAACGTTCATTCCTTCCAATTGCTCCTGACTTGTTCCTTCTGCTTTTTCTCCGGATTCGTTCAAAACACCTTTTTCGTCTTGACGCAATTTTTCTGGTGCCTTCTCCGCTTCTGCTTTCGCTTCTTGCTTACTACTGAGTGCTTTTTCAAACTTCGGCTCCTGTGAAATCTCAAGCTGCTTGTCGGTCACATCATTTTCCGCCATCTTATCATCAACCTTCGCAGTTTCCTCCTTGATTGGTTGACTAACTTCTGAATCAGGCCGTTTATCTGGAATAGCCTTGTTCGCTTTTGCGCTCTTTGGTTTTTCACCTGGATTAACCGGAATAAGTGGATCAGCAACGCGCTCTTCTACCCCTTCTGTCTTTGGTTCAGCGGCATTTGCTCCTTCTATTGCTCCTGCAGCCGCATTCTTTTCCTTTTGAACATCTTCTTTGGATGCAGTATTGACTTCCTTGATATTATTGTTATTCTCGAAATCGTCCGCTTGTTCATTGTTTTTTGGCAGCTGCATTTCCTTAATGCGCTCCATCAACATCGATTTGAACGTCGCAGCATCGAACACTTGTGGCTCTTGCTTATCCATCTCATCGACCTGTGCGGCTTGAGCTCCACTTACACGTTCGCTTGGTGGAGAAATTGCTGCTGCTTGTGCTTCATCGGCAAGTTGCTCAACAGGATCATGTGCGACTTGCTCTTCAGTTGTTGTCTTGATACTCTTGACCGTAGCCAAGAACCCTGCACTCTTCTTAGGCGCAGCTTTCTTTTTCTTACCATCACCTTCTTCTTCTCCCTCGGCTGAWSTTTCNWCYTYYSMWKCYWCYTCKRAMKCYKCTTKRTSYRCYTCTGCTTCCTCTAAAACCGCTTCCTCTGGAGCTTCACCTTCTACATCCCCTCCACCATCAGCCCCAGTTGTGCTTGGTGCACCTTTTGTATCTACTGAACCTTCATCGACAAGAGCTTCTTCTGTTTCACCTTGAACAGGATTTGTTGTTAGTGWTTCAACGAATTCTTTCTTACTTGGACCTGCAGAMTCTKGACTCGCCACTGGATCACTTGCTCCAATCGAATCCAAGAATACTTTCTTCTCTGGAGCTTTCGTTGCTGAGCCTGCGGGTGTTTTATTTGCACCAATCGATTCGAGAAAAGACTTTTTACTTGGTGAATCTTGAACTGGTGTTGGTATTGCCGTGTCTGTATCAGTAGCTTGGGTTAAAAACTCAGCTTTCGGTGTAATTGGCTCTTTAGATTGTGCTGGGCTATCATTCGCTCCGACMGATTGCAAAAAATCTTTCTTGCTCGTGGTATCAGAACTCACTCCACCTAGCACGGGCGAATGAATGGTCGAAGTTGTTGGGGATGGTGAAACTTGAGAATTCGATGCAATTTCCCTCGATGCTTGAACTGCAGGATCTGGGTGTTGAACTCCTTCACTAGTAGATGGCACAGATTTAGCGCCGTCAATTTTACGTTGAAGCGAATTTGCATCTCCAGACTTTTGTCCCTGTGTGAAACTCATTAGTGGTTAGATCGGATGAATCTACCTCTAAAATAAGTATTTTATGAGTGCAGTCCAACATAAAGAGCTGGAAAACAACGGATTTAACAAAACGGTGATTCAGCTTTCCAAAATGGATTGAGCTCGTCGTTTGATTTCTTTTACCAAGACAGACGGCTCAATAATTTTCACTTCACCACCATAACTGAGGAGTGAACGAATTAATTCTTCAGAGATATTGACCCTTAAAGAAAACTCGCTTTGATCACTTGTTTCCTTCAATAATTCTTGCGAACTATGAAACGGTTGTGACGAAATGTACTTAGCTGCCACAGGTTTTGCAGAAAACCGAACTTCAGATGGATCTTCATTACCACTCGTAATCCCGACCGCGTATTTGAAATAATTCTCAGGCTTAAAATTTTCAGGTCTTTCAGCAGATTCAGTCAGAATTTCTAATTCAGTCATTCGGTCCAGACCGTAAGTGATAAAATCCTTTTTGGCGTCATCAAATGAAATGAGGTACCATCTATTTCGATACTCCTTGAGTAAAAGTGGAATGACTTTCCGTGCTTTAGTTCGACCAGAGACAAAACTCGTGTAATCAAAACTAACCCATAAGGATTGTTTGATTGCCCCAAGAATTGGCGAAAGAAATTCACTTCCAGTATCGGATAGCGACTGCTCAAATTGGATAAATTGCTCTCCTCCTTCTTGTGTGACTTCAACACGTCCAACGATCTTATCAATCGCATTACCGAATTGTTTGAATAAATCAACATCACGAAACTGTGACAAGGTTTTTGCGGCGAAGGCAATTGCACTTAAATCATCTTCTGTTAAGGGAATATCATTTATTGAGAAATCAGGGTCTTCATAGAAATACCCGCCATTTGCACGACTGTACTTTATCGGGGCGTCGTGTTCCATTTTCATGGAAAACATGTCTTTTTCAATGGTAGAATCACAAATATGAACACCATCTATGCTTCCAAAAAGCGATTCTTCACATGCTTCACGTAAGTCCCGTTTCGAAGGATAGGGCTTGTATTTGTTTCCTAGACATTTATCAATAATACGGTAACGGATTAACGCATTTTTAATGTGCGGCATGGCGTAGTTTTAACGAAGAACTTTTACCGTTTCCCTTCTCATGTAACCAAACAATTCATACTGTTTAATCGCTTCTACCACTTCCCTTGGAACATCATCTTCCCACATTGAAGTACCTGCTTTGATTTTTGATAAAACATCATCGGAAAGAATGTGTAACAATTTCTCGTCGTAATTTTCAATCGCGGCAAGCTTACCATTGTCCATCATGTATTGCAATAACCCTCGTAATTTTGGTTGGATTTCAAGGTTTCCTAAGTGATAAAGTTCACCCGTCTCTACGTTATTTGCTGGATATACGTACATTTTTATCTTTCGACCAAATCCACGACCAAACGCCTCCAAGATTCCACCTGGTAAGTTCTCGTAATAACGTTCATCGAAGATGGTTTGCAAATTGTAAATTCCCACAATTGCACCAAGTCGATTTCCACGTGCGATCGATGAAAGGTAATCGATCATTTTATAATGCTTGAGGTAATTCGAGATCATCACAGTATAACCGAGTCTTCCTAAAAGCTCTGCTCGATCAACAAAATCCTTATCTGAAATTTTACCATCAGCTGTCAAATCTTTCAAGGTCAATTCAACAATGACTCGAACATTTTCTTCCGTAACACCTTCTTCTAGTAAGAATTGCTCTTTTCCTCGCTCCAACATATCGATATGAACCTTCGTTACAGGTCTGAATCGACCGCGGCTCAGTAGGATGTTCTTTTTATAAAGCGCTGTTGCAGGTTGTAAAACATTACCTGTAAGGTCAAACATCGTTGCATCGGTAATTCCTCGTTTCACAAGGTTCAATGCAAGAATTCTATTGTCGATTTCTTTAAAATCAGGACCAGACAAACGCAACATATCAATTTCCATGCGCTCTCGAGGAAGTCGGTGCATCAAGCTCTCCAAGAAACTTTCCAAATTCGTATTGTGAAAATAACTTGCGTGGATAAGATTAACACCTAAAATCCCAAGTGCTTCTTGTTGCGCTTTGTGACTTGTATCGTGCATTTTCACATGAAGAATCACATCATTCGGTTCTTCTTCTAATGAAAGTTGAAAACGCATTCCTACCCAACCTTGACCTTGATTGGTTTTGTGATAATTCAAGGACTCTACCGTATTGGAAAATGCAAAGAATCGTGATTCTTTGTATTTCGCGGGTAAGCTTTTCTTCAAGTTTGTGTACTCTGTATCGAGCATTGTTAGCAGTCGTTCTTCGCAGACATACCGAGAAGTTTCTCCATACAATGAATCCGACACTTTCATATCGTAAGCCGAATGAGTATATGCAATAGTACCTGAACTCCCACCTGCTTTGAAAAAATTTGCTGCAACTTCTTGTCCAGCTCCAATCTCCGCGAAGCATCCGTAAATATCCTTTGTAAGGTTTACTTTTAATGCTTTTTCCTCTGTTGTTAATCTTCTCTCGTCTATCATGTATACTACTAATTCGGATCTTGAAAATCCGGGTTATTTATGAACGATTCGTCCGATAATGTCATTAAAAACTGTTTCAATAAATCCTTCTCATAAGCATCCAATTGAACGCCACCTTGACTCGCAAATTCGATCAAAGGATCTATTGTTGGGCTCATCGCCACTCCAGAAGAGTAATGAATGATCACCTCATCCAACGTTGCAAAGCGCCCATCATGCATGTATGGTGCAGAGTAGGCTATATTTCGTAAAGTTGGAACTTTGAATTTACCATTATCATTTGGATTACCTGTCACTCCTCCTCTTCCTAAATCTGCAAACGTTGCATCCAAGCCATTGTTCGAGAACTTCTTCACTTGCATCAAGGGTCCATTATGGCAATGGAAGCAATCTGCTCCATTTAGGCTTTTGAACAAATCATAGCCGCCCCACTCTTCAAGCGAAATAGAACTATAGATTGCTTGCTCTGAAACTGACAACGGTAAGCCATTTTCATATTTGTACATCACATCATATTTCGAAGAACCTGATATCATAGTCCTCAAAAACTGTGCAATTGCTTTCGCCGCTCTCGTAGAATCAATCCCAGGTGTTCCAAATGCTTTGAAAAACATGTTCTTATATTCCACTGAGGCATTCAATTCTCCTACTATACCAGCCCATGTATCGTGCATTTCAATTGGATCTTCAACTGGCATTAATATTTGCTCTTCCAAGGTGATTGCTCGTCCATCCCAGAAAAAAGAATCATCCCAACCAAGGTTAATCAGTGCCATTGAATTTCGTGTCCCTACAATTCCGTCAATCCCTTCTGAGAATTGATTCGGATCAGAAAAGGCACTTGCTGGAGCATGACATGCAGCACAGGCCATTGTATTGTCTCCGCTTAATTTTTGCTCATAGAAAAGTTTCCTTCCTAACTCAACCCCTTCAACCGTCATCGGGTTATCTTCAGGAATTATCATATCTGGAAAATGAGATGGTATCTTTAATTCATATGGCGTTGGCGCATACTCCACCTTATCTCGCTTACACGAAAGTATAACGACAATAGCTAGAAAAGATACAAGGAGGAACTTCATTAATATTCTGAGATTGCTGCTTTAAAATTCTCGATAACCTTCAAGGAAATAGCTTCCTGCCCTGAGGCCGTATGAGAAGTGTATTCTGTTTGTAAATCGATTGTTTGTGTTCCGTTTTGCAGGAATGTTTGCATGTCTAGCTTCAAGGGAAAGTGATGACTTAAATCTCCCGTTTGTTGCCAATTGATGTTTGAAAAGGAAAGCAGTTGTACATTCACGTCTTTTCCAATATGGAAAACAACATTATGATCAAACAAAGCAATTCCGTCGGGAATAGTATCGACTTTCGCTTCTACTTTCATAAAGATATATCCAGGGTTCCATCCCCAGTGCATTCCGCCACTGTTTGAAATATTTAAGATACTTTCATTTGGAAATGCGGATGGATCACTGTGATTAACGGAAGATTGTACACCAAGGTTCCCGTCTAAAGAAGCAAAATCGGTTGGAGTTCCTTCCCCAGTGAATAGATCAGTTCCCGTTATTCGATAATCAAACAAGGACGCAGTATTCAATTGTGCAGATGCACCTCTAACATCCTCTGCGAAAAATTTTAAATCTGTGAACTGGACATCGTATCCTTCAGTAGTGGAATAAGTTGAGTCGAGATATAGAGTCTCTCCACCATAAACAGGTTGGACACTGACTTTTAATAAGGCTATTTCTGGATCACAAGGTTCACCTTCGACTTTGTCTTTACATGAAGGAAAAACAAGGATTAGTGAAACCAAGGAGAAAATAAGGTTACATCTAGTTGTCATACCAAGCAAATTTACGGATTTATTCCCATCTACTCAAATCAAATAAATGCCATTGATTGAACTGTAGAAATTCGATGATTTAAGGGGGGATTGCGTAATTTAGTCGACATGTCAATTTCGCCCCATAAACCCGCTTTACCTTTCAAGATTTTCAACGCTTCGGCGGGGAGTGGAAAGACGTATCACTTAGTGAAGGAATACATCGAATTGTTGATTGGGAAAGCGCATAAACCAGATGCGTTTTCAGGAATTATTGCAATGACTTTCACCAACAAGGCAGCTTTGGAGATGAAAGAACGAATCATTTCTGCTCTTGATCAAATTGGATCTCCTGAACATTTCAAAAATAAAGCTGCAGGATTAACACAAGATATTGCTGACACACTGGGACTTTCGAAAGAAAAAGTTATTCAACGTTGTGCGAAGTCCTTGAAGTTAATTTTGCACAGCTATGAGGATTTCAATGTCATGACAATTGACAAATTCAACCTGCGATTGATTAAATCTTTCGGGCGAGATTTGGATTTACCCGCAGAATTTGAAGTTGTGTTGGATGAATCTGAGTTGATCGAATTGATTGTTGATGATATTCTGAATCAACTTGGGGAGAGCGGAAATCAAGCCTTGAATAAATTGATTTTCGAATATGCAAAGTCGAATATTGATGAAGGGAAATCATGGAATTTCAAACGAGAACTAATCAAATTTGGCGGAATTCTCAACAGTGAGAAGAACAACAAGATTGTTGCTCGATTGCTCGAAATGGATTTCTCTGAAGAACAATACGGAACATTAATTCAACATAAAAAGAAGATCGACGCTGAATTTCTTGCACGAATTAGTGTCTTAAAATCGGTTTTTGAAGCCAATCAATATGAATCAAGTTTGATCCATGATGGAAGCCGAACGGTGAATCGAATTCTAAAAATCATCGGATTTACTTCTTTCGAGACAAAGCCACTTTTCACAGATACGTTTGCGAAGAACATGGATAAACCTTCGACGCCGAAGAAGTCTTTTCCTGAAGAATGGCGCAGCGAGTTGCTTTCTATTCATGATTATTGGACCAAACATCTCGAAGAATACGCTTCACTCTCGCTTTTCCTACGGAACTTTTTCAATATGGCCTTGCTGCAATACATGGCGGGCGCATTGAACCGAGTGAAGAAAGACGAGCAATTGATTCGAATTTCAGAGTTCAACACCTTGATTTCAGAATTGATTCAAAACGAAAATGCCCCATTTATCTACGAGCGATTAGGGACGCGTTTCCAACATTTCTTATTGGACGAATTTCAAGATACTTCACGACTTCAATTTCTCAACCTCGTTCCCTTAATTCATAATTCAATTTCAGAGGGAAATACAAATTTGATTGTCGGCGACCCAAAACAATCCATTTATCGATTTAAGAATGGCGTAGCAGAGCAATTTGTTGCACTTCCAAAGATATTCAATCCAGAAAACGAGCCGAACATTGCCATGCAATCGAATTATTTCGATCAAATGGGAGCTGTTTTCCCATTGGAGAACAACTGGCGTTCGAGTCCTTTGATTGTTGGATGGAACAATTCCTTTTTCGAGGAAATGAGAAATATTCTCCCCGAAATTTCGACAAGTTTTTACAATTCTGTTTCTCAGGAACCAAAATCTAAATTGAATGGACGTGTACGCATCATTTCAAAAGAAGAGAAAACCGAGACGAAGGATTTAATTCCCATTCTCAAAACATGGATTGACGAATGTATTTCAGATGGATTTGATCCTGGAGACATTAGCATATTGGGAAGTACCAATCGCATTTGCAACACGTGGGCAATCGGCTTGACGAATCTAGGTTATAAAATTGTATCATCTGATTCCTTGTTGATCAACACGAACCTGCGCGTTCAGTTGACCATCGCCTTTTTGCATCGACGATTGAAACCAAGTGGCGTAACAGAAACGAAGCAATTTGCTGAAATTTTCTTCCGCATTCAATCAGAGTCGTACAATGAGTATAGCTCGTATATCCAAGAACACAAATCTTCCAAGGGAACGACTTACCGTGCGTTCAACGATCAGCAGTTTTTAGGTGATCATTTTGGAGGATACAATCGTTTTTTCTTCAAGTACGAAGGTTTGTACGATTTGATTCAGTCCTTTTATCGTTTGATGAACTACGATGAGCTAGCAGATCCATATTTGCATCATCTTGCAGATATCGCCTTCGAATTTGGGCAAAAGCGCGGTCCTGATTTGAAATTCTTCTTGGAAGATTACGCCTCGAAAAAGAACAAAATTGCCGTTCAAATTCCAGAGAGTGATGACGCTGTGAAGATCATGACGATTCACAAATCAAAAGGATTGGAATTCCCCGTAGTGATTTTACCTTCCATGGATCTAAAATTGGAGAATCGATCTGAGTTTTTATTGGAAACTGGCGATTACGTGGTTTACAAACAACCTTCAAAACACGATGTGCTCGATGTTTTACGCGAAGCGAAGATTGAGGAGGAGGACCAAATATTGACAGATAATGTAAATGTTTGTTATGTTGGAATGACACGGCCGATGGAGCGTTTGTATATACACAATGCCTATGACGCGAAGAAGTTTGGTCGGTATTTCCATACTGTTTTGGAAAAAATGACGGATGTAACTTCAATCGATGGAACGCTTGAAGTTGATTTAAACAGCGGACCGCGATCAGTCACTAAAAACGCCTCTGAATCAGTAGAAACTGATTCTACCTTTGTGCCAAGGTCGATTCAAGATCGTTTGTGGTTTCCTCATATTTCCCTGCAGGACAATGAAGCACTTGGCGACGGTGATTATTTATCTCAGGAGATGCAATTTGGAATTCAGTTTCACTTGTTGATTAGTCAAATTGAGAAGAGGGAAAATATTGCAAAACAAATTGATATCGGAATAAAATCTGGTGATGTTTCGATTGACAACCGCCCTGAATTATTGGAGAAACTAAGCTTGATTTTTGATCAAGAAGATTATCGTGCTTTGTTTGATGATCACATTTCGGTGTTGACTGAGCAGGAATTCATTGTGAACTCAACGAAGACATTACGACCAGATCGAATTATTTTGAAAAAGGATTCAACAGTAATTGTCGATTACAAAACTGGAATTCCATCTGCGAAGGATGAGAAGCAAGTGAATGAATATCAATTGGTATTGAGCGCAATGGACTATCCAGATGTGCAAGGGTATTTGTTTTATACTTCGTTGAATGAGTTGAGAAGGGTTTGTTAGGTTGACGTCCGAGTATCAGATCAACAGAATGTCCGATGTTCCGATCGCAATAAGTATGGCTGATAGCTTGAATTGGATCCTACAGGGCGTGAAACCAAATTCAAAACACACTAGTAATTAACAATGGTTCAAATCGATACAGTAGAAATTTTCTTTAGCATCGTTTGCGGACTGCTTCTGTTGCTAGTCTTGCTCTTTGTTGTGTTTCGAAAAAGGAAGAAAATCAGGGTGAGAGTAATTTTGGCTTTCTGTTGTTTGATTGTTGTAAGCTTTTGTTGGGGATGGTTTATTCCTGTTCGCATAGGACAAAAAGGGGAATCCTCTATTTGTAAATTTCGATTTCAAGTCTACATTTACGACACGCATGCGTACAATGGTGATGGCGAAGTGAGCGATTGGCTGTTTCTTTATTATTACGACAATTCCTATTCAAAATATGGATCGATGGCATTCTACAAGAGACTTGGTGGTGCTGAGACGTATTTTGGATTGAAAGAAATTGAATAACTGAGGATTAAAAAGCCGTACACTAAAAACATTATTCAATGAACCTTTTTGTCGTGTCTGAGTACTACTATTAAATTCCACCAATGAATCGTTTATTAATTATTTCAATTCTACTTGTTTTAGGAGCATGCTCAACAAATAAAGACGCTCAAGAAACAGAAGAGAAGACTCACATAGAACCGACCAATATTGTTTCCGAAAACTACGAGTTAATAATACCCAAAAAACAAGATGGATTCCTCATCCTTTTTCCTTGTTTTCCTTGTGATGCAGAAAACACGAGAACTGAATTCAACATCGTAGACATTGCCAGTTCTAATAACATTACCATTTTATTGATGAATTTTAACCAGCATTTATGGTTATCCGAAACCGAAAAAGAAGATTTGGAAGAGATAATAGTAAATGCCGTCAAACAAAACGACATCAATACTGACAACACCTACATTGGTGGATTTTCAAGCGGAGGAAATGTATCTCTTCTTCTAGCTGACTATTTAAAATCTACAAAATCTACAATTCAACCCAAAGGATTATTTATTGCGGACTCTCCGATAGACTTGTTGGGTTTGTATGAAAATGCTCAAAAGAATATTGAAAAGAATTTTTCAGAACCTGCCGTGCAAGAAGCAAATTGGATTGTTGAAATGTTTGATCCAGAGTTTGGGACTGGAGAAGCAGGGTTGATCAACTATGAAAATAAGTCACCGTATTTTTCCAAAACGAATTCCATTAAAAACTTATCGAACTTAAGTGATGTGAAGATCAGGCTTTATTCAGAACCAGACACTTTGTGGTGGAGAGAAAATAGACAGGCAGAATATGAAGATATGAATGCCTACTACATAGAACAACTAGCCGATGATCTAACCAAATTGTACGGAGAAAGCCAAGTCACTTTCATTAGAACGAAAAATAGAGGATACAGAGCAAATGGAGATAGGCATCCTCACAGTTGGGCAATAATTGATGAACAAGGATTAATTGACTGGATAAAAGCAAACTAAATCGACAAGTGTTCTTTTTCCAATTCCTTTTTCCTAGAATAGGAAACGTTCGAAACTCTACTGCACTTAATTGATTTGTATTCAACAGATCAGCAGCAACCGGTTCTGTCCAGTTTTTTCTTTTGGCGCACGGTGAACACAAGGAAGGACTGGACTTTCAGGATGATCAACCGCCAACCTCCATAAGTGACCGAGACCTAAACTTACAGGACGTGCATTCGATTTAGTTTGATAGTGTAGATCAAAGAAGTACTCACTCAAAAATGAATCAAAACCATCATCTGCTCCGTCGTATAGTTTTTTGAGTTCTTCGCGTATTTCGGGAACAAGCACTTTTTGTATGGCTTGCGAATTCGGTAATATTTCACTCGACTCGCCGTGGTAAGTGCACAAAAAAGTATCGGTTGGTACAGGAGAGCGATCTACGTGATACGAATAAACATCAGTTGGAAAAAACGGATAGCTATCATCCCTCTCATAGAACTTGATCAAATTAAGGACTGGAGATGCGCCATGTGCTTTCAGTACCTTCATGTCATTTAGGAGAATTTCACGAGCAAGCTGCCCCTGTTCACTCAACTTTAGTTCACGAAGTACCTCTTGATCCAGTTCTGCCATATTTCCGTTTAGTTCAACCTGATCAACAATCTCAGAAAAATCACCGATTAGTTTACGGGTCCAACAAACCGCATTAAGCTCTCCATGGAAAGGCGTAGAAATGAGGTCTTCAAAATTCGTGACACATTGAATTTGATTCTCAGCATGAGATAAATCTATCATAAGGGGTAATATACATCCAAAACTATTTGACAAAAGTAGTAGATAATTAGGTTTAGGGAAGTTGATTCTTTTGACGAGTTTATCAACGGACTAAAATCCGCAGCATACGCTGACGATAACATCAACTTTTGCTTTATATGGAAAGCGTTATATTCGAGAGTYGGGATGAATCATAMCCCACTAACATTWGCAACCATTGATGACMAGAGTAAAGAAATCAGTTCTCACATTAACGTTTCTAYTCACTKCACTTTCTTTAAGTGCACARGGTGAYACTATTCGCGCTATTCCATCGGAYTACATTTACCCCATCAATTTAATTGGCGMKACTTTATCTGAAGGCGAAGGSTATTCYAAATTGACCTCAAGAATTCGAGAAAATCAATATRTTTTAGTMGGWGAAACTCATGGTGTACATGAATCCACAGTAATCATACGTCAACTTTCTCAGATGAAAAAGTTCGATCGTTTCATTACAGAAATAGACTCTTTATCAATGAAGAACCTACTACGCAATTTTGCCAAAGTAGACTCTATTCTCGAAAAAATGCCCGGAGTTTATACCATGTATTCATATAAAGAAGAACTAGAACTTCTTCAGACATTAATAGAAGACAGTGTCCAATTAGAAGGTATTGATCTGCTTCACCCAGCGGCTGTTCGATTAATTTTGCTTGAGCTGTCCATGAGTTCAAGTTTAAACAAACGATTAATAATAAGCTTAAAGAAGGTAATTGCACGGCACAATCAAAACCTAACAACAAAGGCCTATCTTTCAAAAAGGACCTATAATAAAACGGCGCGCTTACAGAGCAAAATTGACAAGGTTGGTTCAATCAATGAGAAAAAATTAATCGACTATCTCATTAGC
>NVXP01000006.1 GCA_002733985.1 Fluviicola sp.
AATCTCTCGATTGCAAGAGATAAATACGAAGGAAAGAAATGATAAAATGAGGTATTTCATTAATCTTGGTAACGCTAAAATTGATGTTTAATTGTCAAATTATTTCAGTCGTAGTTACTGACATTCAAACACTCCAAAACATACATCTCTCGAGTTACATCTTCATTGCTGCTGACGGGTTCAAAGCGAAAATGACATGTGCCTTTTAACTGTGATCAGTCTTGAATTAAAGATAGTTGTTTACGAGTAAGCTAGTTTTGCGAAGCCAAAACGGAGCATGCAATCTAGTTAATGTTAGCTACAGCCTAATTCTGTCTACTTTTTTGGAAAGGTCTTCGGCATACCCAACTAGTTCATATGATCCGGGGCCTCCATCGTAGATACCAATTCTATTTTTCTCTGTCGTGTTAAAAATTAATGCAATACTCGTACCAGAGAAATACACGTATTCATCTTCACAAAGATCATCTATTCTTAATTTAAGATCGGGATGTTTAGCTAGTAATTTTTCAAATGTCATACCTACATAAAGGCCATCCATTATCGAATTGTGGCTTGAGAGAATTGAGATATTGGCGATCAAGTTCTCTTCATATAAAGAGTATACAAAAAAACGAGCAGTACCATTAAATTCAATTATATAGCCTTTGCTCTCCCCATCGACACAATATGTCCAGCCGTCAACTTCTTTGAAGGTTGCATCCGGATAAGCGTGCCTTGCGTCATCTAGGCTTTGTCCTGCATATAGTTTATCGATTTTAGCTACATCCTGAGCTTGAATAGCAAAAGAGAAAAATAGGATAATGAATATAAAACTCCGGTTCATGTTTGTTAATTGTTGTAAACAGTCCTCGGCTAAGCAACGCGCGGATCTTTACTAAGGTTGTTTTTTCGAAGTTAAGAATAGATTTGTTAATCCAAAACTGAAACCGTTCGGAGCGAAAACCCGCACAGGGCTTAGGTGATGTATCTCAAATCGACCATTTGAGTTTCAATGAATTCCATTCTGCCCAAAACTGATTAAAGCCATCTTGATCAAATTTATCATTCGGAATTACTTTTAATTTCGGATCACCATAAAAATCCTCAACTTCATTTATAAATTTAGCCACAATATTTCTGTATTCATCAAATGGAATTTCGCACGAATCACCTTTTTCTGATGTCAATTTAACATCGTTTTTTAAATGTTCTGTTTTCCAGTCAATCCCCATGTTACAACCCTGAATTGTCACAAAATTATTTTCATCGTTGGGAACCCAAAAATGACCACAACAAGGAGCCATATAATTTTCGAATTCATCAATCCCACAATCTTTTCCAAGAGACCTCATTAAAAACAAGCCACAGACATTTAAAGCCCAAGCCCCATCTTCAGTATTTGAAAGTATTTTGGAACCAAATCGAATAAATAACTCGCCATGAGAACAAATATCTTCACGATCATTCTTGCCATCATCCTTAATCCAGTGTTGGCGTAAAATCTTTATTTCTAATGCTTGTTGAGTCATCATCTATTACACATAACAAGTAGACAAAGTACATTAGTGCACTTTATCTACATTACGTCTTAACCCAAATTTAAAGAATCAATTGGACTTATTACACTTCGAATATTATTTATCGAAACTTGCGTGTAAATCTCCGTTCTTTTTGTACTACCATACTCCTACAAGACTTGAATGTCACGTAAATCAGTTCCAATTCCAGTAAATGAATTGCAAAACTATGGCGCAAAGCACGAGCAATAACTAAGTATTCTCCTTAAACAATCCCCATCTTCTTCAACAAAAACGACGCATTCATGTTCTGACAAACACCGTTCTTCAAACGGTAATCGAAATACAATTCATCGTCCACAATTTCGGCATCGAAGTAATAGTTCTTGACTTGCGTCAATTTTGCTTCCAATTCGCACAAACTAAGATCATGCGTCGCGATAATACCTGTGCTTCCGGTACGAACCAATTTTTCAACGAACTGCTGCGATCCTTTTGCTTTATCCTTGCTATTTGTTCCTTTAAGAATCTCATCCAAAATGATAAAGTGCTCCTCCTTTTCGATCGTGTCGATAATGTGCTTTAATCGCTTTAGTTCTGAGAAGAAATACGATTCATTATCGCTGAGTGAATCAGTTGTTCGCATACTAGAAATCAACTTGATCGGTGAATAAGCAAACGACTTCGCGCAAACAGGCAATCCATTATTGGCAAGAACGATGCTCAAACCTACAGTTCTTAAGAATGTACTCTTCCCTGCCATGTTCGCTCCAGTAACGATGAAGAACTCCTTGTTCTGCATGGTGAAATCGTTATCAATTCTACCCTCACTTTTCAAGAGAGGATGACCCAATTCTAGTGCTTCCACTTGTTTTCCTTCTGCTAGGATTTTTGGGTAGATGTAATCCGCATGATTATAGGCGTAATTACCAAACGAATTGAGTGCATCGAATGAAGAAATAACACTGAACCACTCTTCAATTTTAGATGCATTTTCTAGAATCCATTTTTCAATCTTATGCGAAATCCATAGATCGCGCAAGAAGAAACCATTGGCTGGAATAGAAATGATAATGTTATTCCGTTGATCGAGCGCACCAAGTAACTTTGAGAACTCCTTGAAAATATCGGATGCTTTCTTATCCTTTTGATGGATTTTAGATTGCAAATTCAACAGTTGTTCCGATTTGAACTCTTCCGTTTCTATTCGCTCCAACAAAATATGATAGCGCTCAAATGTCTTCTGAACTTGCCCCGTATCACTCGCTAATTTCGACACCTTTTTCAAAAAACGACCAATAATGCCAGCGCCAGTAAGAAACCATAACAATAGATACGTCCCGTGAATGATATTGAAAGCGTAAAGCGCCATCGCAAGTATGGAAATCAAACTTACGCCCCACACTAAAAGTGGAGAATACTTATTGGTGAACGTTGAGTAATTCGAAAACCACGAAATAATTGAAGCTTCAGAAGCTGTTGATTGAATCAAGCTACCATGGGCAGAAAAATCTTGTCTCCATTCCGCTTTTTGACCTAATTCTTGAATCGCTTCTTGCTTCGCGGCAATATCCTCACAATCATTCGATGCGAGCATTTGTGCAACATTCTCACGACCCCGACCGAGCACTGCACGGTTTAAATACTGAAAGAACGAAGCTCGACCAAACAAATCTAAATCCTGACTGAATGCATGGGCGTCTAGTTTGAACTCATTTCCTTCATATAAATGATGCCACTTCCCACCGTTCACTTCAATTTCCGTTTGATTGATTGAAATCAAAGCCTCCAAGTATTTTCGTCTTTCAACTAAATCACTTGATCGAAAGACCAAGAATGAAAAAAGTACTGCTCCAACTCCAAGGGTAATTCCGATCAACATCCAATTCCCCCAAGTCAAATAAACGATAGCGCAAAGCACTAGAAAAACGGATAAACGAACAATACGAAACAATTGTTGTCGCTTAATCACAGCAGATCGTTGTGCTTGAAATTGTTCCTCTTTAGAAGTATAGAATTCGATTGGACTCATGAAATACTGAATTTAGCGCTGAACATTTCGATACAATAAATAGGCAACTGCACCAAAGAGTAGGTTTGGAACCCAAACAGCAATGTAAGATGGTAAGCCAACATTCATAGCCGCCACACTCGTGACTTTCATGGCAAAAATGTAGATGAAAATAATCCCCAATCCAATGGCGATATTGATTCCAATTCCACCGCGTTTCTTCCGACTCGCAACTGCGATTCCTATGATTGTCAATATATAGGTTGAAAAAGGAAGTGATGTTCGTTCATAAAGAACAACTTCATACGTTGGTACCCGAGTTGATCCTTTGTCTCGTTCTCGCTCAATAAACTCTTTGAGCTCAAAATACGTCATGGCCTCGGCAATATTTGCTCGTGTAGCCATCTCATCAATCGAGAAAGCAAATGTTGTGTCTAACTGATGGCCAACCCTCAAGTCATCTTTGGGGTAACTTGTTTTCCGTTCGAAATAATCATTGAGAACCCACTTATCAGAACCAGGTTCATTTTTCGCTGTTTTCGCCTTGAGAAAGGAAACAATCTCCCCTTTTTCGTTCCATTGCTCAACCACAAAACCATGCACAATACCTGACTCAGATGTGTAATTCGAGAAATACACAACCTGCTCGCCAGGAAATTCGGCGTGGTAGTCATTCACTTGCATGTTATTCCAATAATATTCTTCCTCAAATATTAATCGAACGCGATTCGCTCGAGGAACTAAAAAATGATTTAAGGTTAACGAAAGCAACATGAGAATTGTGGCTGCGATCATATATGGCCTAACGAACCTTCCAAATGTTCGACCACTGTTCCAGATAGGGATGATTTCCGTGTCTTGCGCCATTTTCGAAGTGAACCAAATCACTGAAATGAAGATAATCATCGGCGAAAACATGTTCGCATAAAGCAACATGAAATTGAAAAAGTACTCGAAGAGAATCTCCTTTCCTGTTGCTCCAGCTTGAATAAAATCGTTGAGTTTATCGGCAAGATCGAACACCATTGCAAGAATCATAATGACTCCCATCATAAAAAAGAAAGTCGTTAAAAACTTCCGAATGATATATCGATCGATGATTGTAAACACTATAGTCGACTAGACAATTTTGGTACCATTTTATTTTTCCATTCTGTGAATGTTCCATCCAAAATACGCATTCGCGCTTCCTTCATTAACCATAAATAGAAGGATAAATTGTGAATGGTTGCAATTTGAATTGCCAAATTTTCCTTCGCTCGCATTAAATGGCGCAAATATGCTTTGCTATACGTTGAATCGACGTAAGAAGTTCCGTTTGGATCCAGTGGAGAGAAATCTTTCTCCCATTTTTTATTTTTTATGTTGATGATTCCTTCTGAAGTGAAAAGCATTCCGTGGCGTGCATTTCTAGATGGTAAAACGCAATCAAACATATCAACTCCCAGCGCAATACACTCTAGCAAGTTAGCTGGTGTTCCAACTCCCATCAAATAGCGGGGCTTTTCTTCAGGTAGAATCGCGCAAACTAAATCTGTCATTGCGTACAATTCTTCAGCTGGTTCCCCAACTGACAAACCACCAATCGCATTTCCAAAGGCATTGTGAGAAGCAATTGTCTCAGCAGATTCAGTTCGTAAATCCTTGTAAACACTTCCTTGCACGATCGGGAAAAGAACTTGATCGTGTCCATATTTCGGTTCCGTTTGATTGAATTGTGTAAAACAACGCGTCAACCAACGGTGCGTCATGTGCATTGAACGTTTTGCATAGTCATACTCACATGGGTACGGTGTACACTCATCAAATGCCATGATGATATCGGCACCAATCGAACGTTGAATATCCATCGCACGTTCTGGAGTAAACCGGTGATAACTTCCATCGATATGCGATTGAAATGTTACTCCCTCGTTATCCAATTTTCGCGTTCCAGAAAGAGAATACACCTGGTATCCCCCACTATCCGTTAAAATCGGCTTGTTCCAATTCATGAACTTGTGCAATCCACCAGCGGGTTCCAACACGTCCAAACCTGGACGTAAGAACAAATGGTAAGTATTACCCAAAATGATTTGTGCCTTAATATCTTCCTCCAACTCGTGCTGATGCACTCCTTTCACACTTCCAGCTGTTCCAACAGGCATGAAAATCGGTGTTTCGATGACTCCATGATCTGTGTGCAACTCCCCTGCTCTTGCTTTTGATTTCTCGTCAGTATGTTTTAATGTAAAATGCATTTCATTGTTCGTTTGATGGTGCAAAGATACAGTTTGATTTGGAGATGAGTTAACCATTTTGGAAGGGTTCAGAATTTTGTGCTCAAGGAAGCTCATTTTCGCGTGGGAACGTATTAGTACGACTGAAATTCTGTGCTGTGTTTTTTTTACCAATATTTCTAGAAAGTCTTAATACAGTATGTCGTTTAAAAGTTTGTTAATAATTCACGATCCAACGAACACAACAGCACTGAAAAAGACGCATCTTTGTAGATAAAAAAATTGTCCATGTTGGAATTCTTTCCAAATCTTGATTTTTACGAACCGATCACTTACGTTTTCTTTACGTTTTGCCTTTTCGCATTCGTTCAATTCATTTACGTTGTTTTCATCTTTGGGAAATTGGCTTTCCACAGAATTCACAAAGAGAATAATGGAAATGGAACACCAGGCTTGAGCATCATCATTGCAGCCCGAAACGAATCTGAAAACCTGTACAAGTTCTTACCGTTTATATTAGACCAAGATTACCCCAACTTTGAAGTAGTCGTTGTCAACCATCAATCCGTGGACGATTCCAAATACATTCTCGATGCTTACAAACAACAATATCCTAATTTGAGGATTATTGAAATTGAAAGAAGTAAGCATTTAAAGTTTGGGAAAAAGCTACCACTAACCTTAGGAATTAAAGCAGCAAAGAATGAACACCTCATCTTTACTGATGCCGATTGTAAACCAAACTCAAATCAATGGTTGTATAGCATGGCAGCGCGTTTTTCTGAGAAAAAGAACATCGTACTTGGATATGGCCCTGTTTACAAACGCAAAGGCTTTGCGAATCGATTGATGCGTTTTGACACAGCCTGGATTGGAATGAGTTACCTTTCCATGGCCAAAGCTCGAATGCCCTACATGGGGATTGGACGAAATCTTGCCTACACAAAATCCACTTTCGACAGCGTTAGTGGATACAAATCGCATTATTTCCTTGCTTCTGGAGACGATGATCTGTTCATCCAAGAAGCTGCGAAAAATCAAAATTACACAATCAACATCGAGCCTGAGTCGTTCTGTTATTCCAAAGCACCTAAAACACTGGGAAATTGGACGCGCCAAAAGGCCCGTCACTACACCACAGCAAGCAAATACAAGGTTATTAAAAAGATGCTGTTAGGAATCTACCCACTCAGTCTGCTTTTCATGCTGATTTCCTTCGTTTCTTTGTGTTTCGTATACGAATACCTTTGGATTGCCTTAGCTATTTTCGTTTTTCTTCTTACTGTAAAATGGATTGTCTTCGGAAAAGCCTTTAGAAWAATCAAGGAAAACACATTTGTCGCATGGTTACCGCTGTGGGACATCTTCTACGCTATTTGGACGCCCATTATGTTCTATACAGTTAGTAAAACAGAATCGGACAAATGGTAGAAAATCAAGATCACTTATCAGACAAAGGGAAACGCGATCTCCTATTGGTTCATGCTGCAATTGATGGAGATCAATTGGCTTATGGTGAATTAATGGACCGTTACCGCGAATCGATTTACTACATGATGTTGAAAATGGTAAAGAATACAGATGATGCTGATGATCTCACGATTGAAGCATTCGGAAAGGCATTCAACCGTTTGAAGCAGTATTCACCGAATTACGCATTCAGTACGTGGTTATTCAAAATCGCATCAAACAATTGTATTGACTTTATCAGGAAGAAACGCATCAAAGTGACTTCGATGGATTCAGGGATCAAAAATACAGACGGAGAAACGATTTATATTGATGCGAGAAGCAACACCTTAGACCCAGAAGAGACGATCATGCAAAAGCAAAAAGTATTGCACATGAGAAGTCTTGTCAGCAAATTGAAACCACGCTACCGAATTCTGGTTGAAAAACGATATTTCGAAGAACTGAGCTATGAAGAGATTTCTGAAGAACTCGGACTTCCTCTTGGAACGGTTAAAGCACAGCTCTTCAGAGCACGTGATTTCCTTTCTAGTATGATTGAGAACACGAAAGACACGATCTAATTATGGAGGGCATAGAACTCGTATTAAAGTATTTCCCAGACCTCAGCGACAAGCAGAAGCAACAATTTGAGCGTTTGGAAGCGTTATACAGTGAATGGAATGCACAAATCAACGTCATTTCTAGAAAAGACACCGACAATTTCTACGAACGCCATGTTTTGCATTCTTTGGCCATTGCCAAGGTCATCCAATTCACTGATGGAACGAAAATCTTAGACGTAGGAACTGGCGGAGGATTCCCCGGAATTCCATTGGCGATCCTTTTCCCTAAATGCAACTTCCTATTGGTTGATTCTATTGGAAAGAAGATAAAAGTGGTAAAAGAAGTCACGGAAGCACTTGGATTGAAAAATGTTGCCTCTAGACATGAAAGAGCCGAAAACATCAAAGAACAGTTCGATTTTATTCTTAGTCGAGCAGTGACAGCTATGCCCAAGTTCATTACATGGACGAAAGGGCAATTCCTGAAGAAGAACAACAATACATTCAAAAATGGAATCCTCTATTTAAAAGGTGGTGATCTAACGGAAGAAATGGCAACTGTAAAGAAAGCAGTCCAATACTTCGACTTATCCGATATTTACTCTGAAGAATTCTTTGAAACGAAAAAAGTGGTATACGTTCGAAACTAATCGACTCTGTACTTTTTAAAGAACGCATCCCAATCCCATACGAAGTTTTCCATCAACTCATCCATTCGTTTTAAAAACAACGGATTTGGAACTTGCATTCTTCTAAAATATTCGTCTTGAAAATTATAGAGGGTGTACTTATCAAAAATCGTTTTTGACATCGCATAAACCACATTTTTCGACGGGTGATTCAAACGATTCATCAGGTGACGGTAATCTTTCACGAGTGATTTAAACTCGAACACACTCATTCCGTAAGCCTTTGATAACTTTTCAAAAATCAATCGCTCTACTTCAAAAGCTTGCTCTCCATCAAACGTACTTTCCAATAAATTCATATTTCCAATCAAAACGATTAGCGAAAATTCATGGTGATCCTTTGGATTAATATTCGGCTGCGTTGAGAAAGAAGCATCTTCGTTGATGAATTCAGCGACCACAGGAAAACCATGCTCCGTAGCATCAATTAAACCGTTGATAAACACATTTGCGAGTTTATCACTACTAACTTTTTTCTTTAAACTTAAACCAAACATAATGCTGAGGTTGAGCGTTTTATTGCTTGTTACGCCAAAGGTACGCACTATTACGCCAATGTTATCAACACTGATTTTAAGGTTTTCAACATGTTTTTCCACACAAGGGCTACACAAGAACGTTAAACATTCTCATCAAGCAATTTGACACTTCAACACGGGTATCTACTTTTCATACTTATTCAGTGTCAAATTGCCTATTGGATATGTACTTTTAGACAGTAAAAATCGATTGCATATTTTATGAAACGAAGTCAACTTATCTTACTTGCCGTTTTTGTAGTTATATCAGGTGTTATCTATCTAACACTTGCCAATAACAAGAAGGATGTGGTAAAGAAAATGAAACCTGAAGAAAAAACGGTCTACGTTCCAATTCGGGCAGTTCAGAATCAATTGAGGACGGTCTCAATGGAATCATATGGACAGGTAAATCCGAATTCAGAAATCAATATCTCCTTCGAAGTACAAGGGAAGTTAATTCGTGGAGCTGTCACGATGAAGCCTGGAATGAAATTTCGAAAAGGGCAATTGCTCTACCGATTAAATAAATCAGATTCAGAATATACCTTGATGGCTAGAAAATCAGCCTTAACAACGTTAATCGTTGCTTCATTACCTGATATTGAACTTGATTTCCCCTCTGAAAAAGACAAATGGATTAAGTTCTTAAATGGACTGAATCCAAATGCCAGTGCACTTCCTGATTTTCCAGCTACGAATTCGGAAAAGGAAAGTCTCTTTATAGTTGGAAGAAACATTCTCACGGAATATTACACGCTAAAAAGTCTGGAGGAACAACTCAAGAAATATTCATACTACGCGCCTTTCAGCGGGACAGTAATATCTGTGAATGCAGAACCTGGTGCAATTGCTAGTCCAGGAATGATGATTGCTCGAATTGCCAAGACCGGTGATTACGAAGTAAAGATTCCTATTTCAATGGATGATCTTGACAAATTCAAGAATCAAGAATCAGCGACATTCAAGAATTCAAATGGTGAGGTTATTGGAACAGGAAAAATCATTCGAATATCAGATGTCGTGAATCAACAAACACAATCTGTAGATGTCTACTATTCAATTAAGGCATCAAAAGGAAGTCAAATCTATAATGGGATGTTCTTAACTGTGACCATTCCCATTCAAGAAATAAAGAATGTAATGGCCATTCCACGTGTAGCGCTAAAAAAAGGAAAAGTGATCTTACTAGAAGGTGATAAAATGATCGAACGCAGTGTTCTTCAAGTCGGAGAAGTCCCTGACTCAGTTTTTATCACAGGATTAAAGAATGGCGAATTATTGGTTTTGGAAGAACTTGAGAAAGTAGATCCAAACAAAAAATACATTGGAATCAAACGATAGGCATGAGAAAAGTTATTGAATTTTTCATAAAACGACCTGTCTGGGGGAATGCTGCGATCGCCGTCGTATTAATGTTCGGTTTGTTCTCAGTCTTCACCATGAAGCGATCGTTTTTCCCAGAACTGGAACCCAACAATATAAACGTAAGTGTCCTTTATCCTGGAGCATCACCTGCAGAAATGGAGGAAGGTGTTACGATTAAAATTGAACAAGCCGTAAAAGGTCTTGAAGGAATCGAGCAAATCAACTCAACTTCGGTTGAAAACATGTCGCAGATTTCCATTGACGCTTATCCAGGCACAAAAATGGAGGAGCTGCTCAATGAAATTGAGAATGCAGTAAATTCCATCAGTTCTTTCCCGCAAGGCGCAGAACGACCATTTGTCAAGTTGAGAAAATCTCGTGGAATGGCAAGTGTGGTTGCATTCGTTGGAGTTTCAGCAACATCTGACACGACTGAACTGATCGGTCTAACGGACATGGCAACCAAGATCGAACGTGACCTGCTCAACACTAAAGTGATCACGCAGGTTTCAATGACGGGATTCCCAGAGAAAGAAATTGCAATCAATACGCGTGAACAAGATCTACTGCGCTACAACCTATCATTCCAAGAAATTGCCTTGGCTGTTGGCTCAAGAAACATTGATATAACAACTGGAATTATTCGTGGTGGAGTTGAAGACATGAACATCCGCTCGAATAGTCGTGTAACTAGTCAAGCGGAAATCGAGGAAATTGTCGTTCGAACGACTCCAGATGGTCAAAAAATTACCGTTGGAGATGTAGCTGATGTTGAAGTTGGATTTACAGAGTCATCGCAAGAGGCGAAATACAATGGTTTTCCATGTGTTCAATTTCAAATCGAAAAAACAACAGACCAAGATATCACAGAGATTACTGAAGAGCTGCATAAATATCAGAAAGAATTCAATGAGAAAAATAGCGAATACAGTTTCGATATTTATTACGAGTTCAACAGTATGCTCAACGATCGAATCGACTTACTTTCCAGCAATGGACTGATGGGATTGATTCTCATATTGCTCTTCCTTGGACTCTTCCTCAACCTTAAGTTATCCGCTTGGGTAGCATTTGGAATTCCATTTTCCTTCCTCGGAATGTTCATCTTCGGATTGCCTTATGGCATGTCCATCAACATGATTTCCCTTTTCGGGATGATCCTCGTAGTTGGAATTTTAGTGGATGATGGAATCGTAATCGCTGAAAACATCTATACCCATTTTGAAAAAGGAAAAACGGCAAGACAAGCTGCCCTGGATGGAACAATGGAAGTTTTACCTTCGGTATTCTCTTCTGTATTGACGACAATTGTTGCGTTTAGTATTCTTCTCTTCGTTGAAGGAATGGAAATGATGCAAGAGATGGCTTTTGTTGTGATTGCCTGTCTCGCCTTCTCACTTTTCGAAGCATTCATTATTCTTCCTGCTCACCTTGGACATGAAAATGTATTGAAGGATGAAAAAAATCCAGTACATGAATGGGGCTATTTGAAAGGAGCAATCTTCATCGTTCTAGGATTAGTTACGATGTACCTCGCTACATTCTTAATTCCTTCTGGAGATGTCTCAGCTGTAATCTACCTTTTCCCAGTGGCCATAATTTTCGTTGGGATTTTCGTTTTCCTAGCTGGATATTCAAAATCGCCCATTGAGTTAAAAGTCCGAGGAACTGCCGATCGTGCAATCAAGTACGTCAGAGATAATTGGTTCAAGGCTGCCATTCAAAATATCATTGGAACTAAACGACGCTGGTACATCGCGGGATTCATTTTTCCATTGTCCTTCGTTATCATGACATTCGTTCTACTTGGAACAAGCGTGATTGGATTTACCTTCTTCCCAGATATTCAACCTGATTTCATCAACATTGAGGCGGTCTACATGCCTGGAGACAACAAGGCAAAGTCCGATAGATTTGTGGCGAGCGCGACAAACATCCTCATGGAGGAAAATCAACGGATAATCGATGAATCTGGGGATACACTTCTCTCCTACTTCTCAAGCAACATTGGATTTGCTCAGAATCTAGGTCAAGTTGGTAATCACGCGAGTGGATTGATGGTTTTCCTCAATGGAGAAGAATCAAACACTCCTGTTGACACCTTAACAAATCGAATTATCCGAAGATTAGACACTTCACCAGAAGCCAAACTCGCGCAGGAAACCTTCGTTGGCGGATTCAATCGATTCGGAAAAGAAATTGAGTTAGGTTTCACTTCAGAAAATGAAAAGAGCCTCGAAGGAGCACGAGACATGTTCAAAGCCGAATTGGCGAAAATCGATGGTGTGATCAACATCAAAGACAACATGCCTCCGGGGAAAAAAGAAGTTTATTTGACCATGCGTCCTCAGGCAGATATGATAGGAATCACGAAAAGTGAAGTCCTAAATCAAGTACGACAAGGATTTTTCGGGCAAGAAGCACAGCGCGTCATCATAGGAACGGACGAAGTAAAAATCTGGGTGCGCTACCCAAAGGAAGATCGAAATTCACTCTCTGACTTGGAGAATATGAAGATTAAATCCATACAAGGAGTTGCTGTTCCACTGAAAGAAATTTGTGATTTCAAAATGGGACGTGCTCCTGAAGCATTGAAACGGATAGACGGTCAACGAATCGTGAAGATTGATGCAGAGTCGACTGATCCAGATCGCGTAGCAGACATTAACGACATCATCAATGATTCGATCTTACCGAAAGTAAGACAGTTGTATCCCGACGTGCAGTCCCGATATTTTGGACAAGTTGAGCAAAGTGAGAAGACTACTAATTCAATGATGTACGTTACGCTTATTGGAATTGCGATCATGTTCATTATTCTGGCTTTGCACTTTAATAGTTTATCGAGTGCGTTCCTTATTATGTTGGTAATTCCTGCGGGACTTGCTGGCGCGATCATGGGACATGGATTGATTGGTATTCCAGTCTCCCTCCTATCGGTATTTGGAATGATTGCATTGATTGGAGTCCTGATTAATGACGCCATTGTCTTCCTCGATCGCTACAACGATCTGATTGTTGAAGGTTATACAACGCGACATGCTGCCCTCGAAGCCGCAATTTCCAGATTCAGGCCAATTATATTGACATCACTGACGACTGTCGCTGGACTACTTCCGATAATATCAGAAACGAGCATGCAGGCACAATTCCTTATTCCAATGGCGACATCAATTGCATTTGGCGTCTTGTTCGGAACCATCTTCATTCTCTTCTTCTATCCTTCTGCAATTCTATTGTGGAATGTTCAACGTCGAATTGGACATAAGCTTTGGACGGGCGAATGGATGAAAAATAGTGCCGAAATTGAACCCGCATTCCGTATTTCAAAAAATGATCATGAAATTGAAAAAATTAACCAGTAGTCTATTTTTCCTTGCATGTTTCGCGAGTTTCGGACAAACGGAACTGTCTGCAACTGATGCGGTAGTAATTGCACTTGAAAACAATTACCAAATTCTCATTGCCAAAAAGCAACAGGATATTTCAGTAATGAATAATAAATGGTCGGAAGCTGGAGCATTTCCAACTGTCGATTTAAGCATTGCTCAAAATAACATGATTCAGGATAATACGAATAACCCATTCACCTTTACTCCTGGAATCATCCTCTCACAAGGAGTCAACCCTTCGGTGAATGTGAACTATAATATATTCACTGGGTTTGCGGTGAAAATGTCAAAACAGCGCCTTGAACAATTGGAAGTACAGAGTTCGAATAACGCGATGACAGTGATCGAGTCAACAATTCAAGATGTATTGAAAGCGTATTTCGCTGCACAAGTACAAAAAGAACGATTGACACTTTTTCAAACGGTATTAGATCAATCGCGAAAACGAAAGGAATACTATGTTTTGAAAGATAAATACAGTGCTACGACTTCCTTGGAATTGTTGCAATTTGAAAATCAATACCTCACGGATAGCACGAACTACTTGATTCAAAAAATATCCTTGGACAATGCATATCGCAACTTGAAATTGATCATGAATGATGGCGACAGCACCGGGACTAAAAATTACACACTCACCGATGAATTGATGGCGGACATTCCAGCGATTTCCTTTGACGAAGCTTACGCTGCTATGATTTCGAATAATTCAAACTTGAAAGGACAATACATCGGTTTGGAACTTCAGAGAACGGGAACAGAATTGCAGAAATCATTTCTGTATCCAACATTGAGTTTTCAGATGGGTGTTCAACCAAGCTTTTCAAAATTGAGAGACTTGAACAATCCTAGTTTCAAGATCACCACGCAAAACTTGTCTTACTACGGAAATTTCAACCTTCGTTATTCCTTGTTCAACAATTTCAAAAACAAGCGCGCTGTTGAAGTTTCAAGAATTCAAGAAGAAATTGCGGGGTTGAACATCGAAAGCATGACCCAAACCTTGGAGAATACACTTCGAAACTTGGTCGAATTGTTTGACACTAGAAATCAATTGGTTTCTATTTCGGAGCAAAATTTGGATTACGCCACTCGTGCATTTGACATGGCCGAAAAACGATTCAACACTGGAGCACTAAACTCGATTGACTTGATGACGTTTCAAAGCAGTTACGAATCGACAATGATTCAACATTACGAGAATTTGTTTAATCGCTTGGATACTTATTTAGAGATCCATCGCTTGACAGGGAAGCTGGGCTTGACGTATGTGAAGTAACACCTATTATTATTAGAATGTATCCTTTTTACATTTTTGGCTCGACTCTTGCTTAGGTATGGGTGTCGGAGAGTTTTATCCGGCATTATTTAATACAATAATATGACTAAGGGAAAAGTAAAATTTTTCAACGAGACCAAAGGATTTGGTTTCATTAAAGAAGAAGATTCAAACACAGAGCACTTCGTGCACGCATCAGGATTGATCGATGAAATTCGAGAAGACGATACTGTTGAGTTTGAGCTAGAAGAAGGTAAAAAAGGATTGAATGCAGTAAACGTTAAAGTCGTTTAGCAAAAACATACTTATTATTTTAATGAAAGAGACTTGTCTAAAGACAGGTCTCTTTTTTGTTTTGTAGCGATCTAGACAATCTACTAGTTGGCAACTATCAGTTTAAAAAAAAGTCTTACTTTCGAACAACCCTAACACACTACAATTATGGAACAATACTATTCAAATGACTCCCTCACGGCTTTCACAACTGAAGACGGGATCTACATCGAAGAAAAGAAAAAAGGATCACTTAAAATGCTCCTCGTCATCTTAGGACTTGGAGTTCTTTTCGTAGTCGGAGCATTTATCATAGCTCTTATCGGAGGAACAATTGGCCGTGGAGTGGCTCCAGCATTTTTCTGGGGAGGAATCTTAATTGCGGCTGTAGCGCTCATAGCCTTCTTTGTAAAACTTGCTATTCAGTCTGACCCAAAAATTACATTCAACACAGGTAATAATGAACTTTCTGTTCGTGGAAAGGTGTTTGCATTTTCTGACATTGAAGAAATAGCGCCTCACATGCAACTGATGATGGGACGAACCATGATCGTTGCGTTCATTATGACAGGAGGTAAGAAAAAATCGCTTTTCAGCACGTCAATTGTCGTTTCAGACCCAAAGGAAATGGAAGGTTTCATCAGCAACTTGAATGATCTCGTTCAAAATGGAAAAAACAAAACAGACGCCGAAGTTTAACTTCCAACGCCTGTCTCTTATTGCTGGTTAGCTTTATTTTAAAATCGACACGTGCCCTACAAATATTTTTGAATCCGAAGAATGTTTGATTCCTGCTTCAATTTTCCACGTGAACACTCCGTCCTGAACATTTTCATTCAGTTGTGAATAGTCTCCCTCCCATCCAACTTCCATATCATGCGACTCAAAAACCAATTCGCCCCATCGGTTGAAGATATAGAGTGTATAGTCATTTTCATCAAAGCCGTCTAAAACAGGTTTGAAGGTTTCATTTACCCCGTTTCCATCTGGAGTAAAAGTGTTTGGAACGTAAATCGTGTAATCTTGTGTCACGTACACATATTTCACACGGTCGTCCATGCATCCTTCTTCTGAAAATGCAATGAGTATTATTTCGTAAGACCCAGGTTCCGAAGTTGGAAATTCGTGGTAAGGCTCAAAAGCATTACTAATACCAGAACCATCTCCAAAATTCCATTCATAGGCCACAGCTCCAGAGCTTAAATTATCGAATCCGGTCCCAGACATAACGGTTGTCAAGGTCATGTCGAGAATATTGAAATCAGCAATTGGTGGTTCAAATACTGTTACTTCTGCATTTGCTGTAGATGAACATCCGAAAATATTCGTGCCAGTCACTGTATAAGTTGCGGTTTGAGTTGGGAAAAATTCCTCACTATCAATTACACCACCTGACCAAGAATATGATACTGCTCCTTGACCAGATAAAATCACTCCTTCTCCAGGACAAGCTTCCTGATCTTCTGCACTCACAATTGGATTCAAATTTACGAGAACCATCATTTGATCAGAAGCAGAACAACCTGTAGAAAATGAATCAAAGACAGTATAAACTCCTGTTCCAATTACTTGATTGAATGGTACATTATTAATTACACCACTGTCCCAACTAAGATTTGGCGTCCCGTTAGCGAAAAGTGTAATTGGCGTTCCATCACAAACAGTTTGATCTGGACCTGCATCCACAACCGGAAGAGGATTCACTGTTACATTAACTTGATCCGAGTTTGAACAAGCATTTCCACCTGTTCCTATCACTGTATACATTACGGTGCCAACTGCTTGAACAAAGCTAATTCCATTCGTTACTCCATTGTCCCAAACATAACTTGTTGCTCCAGAACCATTCAAGGTAACTGAAACCCCTTCACAAACCGTTTGATCTGCACCAGCATTAACTAAAGGAAGTGGATTCACCGTTACATCAACTTGATCCGTATTGGAACAGCCATTTGCATCGGTTCCGACTACCGAATAAGTCGTTGTTCCAACTGCAGGAACAAAGCTAATCCCATCAATCACACCATTATCCCAAATGTAACCTGTTGCACCAGACCCATTCAAAGTAACTGAAACCCCTTCACAAACCGTTTGATCTGCACCAGCACTAACTACTGGAAGTGGATTCACTGTTACATCAACTTGATCCGTATTCGAACATCCATTTGCATCAGTCCCGATCACAGAATAAGTAACCGTTCCAACTACAGGAATAAAACTAATTCCATCAATAACGGCATTGTCCCAAGCATAGCTCGTTGCGCCAGAACCATTCAAAGTAACTGAAACGCCGTCACAAACTGTTTGATCTGCTCCAGCAACAACTACAGGAAGTGGATTAACCGTTACATCAACTTGATCCGTATTTGAACATCCATTTCCGTCCGTTCCGATTACTGTGTACGTCACTGTACCAACTGCTTGAACAAAGCTAATTGCATCCGTTACTCCATTGTCCCAAGCATAGCTTGTCGCGCCAGAACCATTCAAGGTAACTGAAACGCCATCACAAACCGTTTGATTCGGTCCAGCAACAACTACTGGAAGTGGATTAACTGTTACATCAACTTGATCTGTATTTGAACATCCATTTGCATCGGTTCCGACCACGGAATAAGTCGTCGTTCCAACTGCAGGAATAAATGAAACTCCATCGGTTATTCCGTTGTCCCATACGTAGCTTGTCGCGCCAGAACCACTTAAGGTAACTGAAACGCCATCACAAACCGTTTGATCTGCTCCAGCAACAACGACTGGAAGTGGATTAACGGTAACATCAGCTTGATCCGTATTGGAACAGCCATTTGCGTCAGTTCCGATCACTGAATAAGTAATGGTTCCTACTGCAGGAATAAAACTAACGCCATCAATAACGCCATTGTCCCAAGCATAGCTTGTTGCACCAGAACCATTCAGGGTAACTGAAACGCCTTCACAAACTGTTTGATCTGCTCCAGCAACAACTACTGGAAGTGGGTTAACCGTTACATCAACTTGATCTGTATTGGAACATCCATTTCCGTCCGTTCCGATTACTGAATACGTCATGGTTCCTACCGCTTGAACAAAACTAATTCCATCCGTTACTCCATTGTCCCAGACATAACTTATCCCTCCAGAACCATTCAAGGTAACTGAAACGCCATCACAAACCGTTTGATCTGCTCCAGCAACAATTACAGGAAGTGGATTAACCGTTACATCAACTTGATCTGTATTAGAACAGCCATTTGCATCGGTTCCGATTACAGAATAAGTCGTTGTTCCAACTGCAGGGATAAAGCTAATTCCATCCATCACTCCATTGCTCCAAACATAACTTATCCCACCAGAACCACTCAAGGTAACTGAAACGCCATCACAAACCGCTTGATCTGTTCCAGCGTCAATTACTGGAAGAGGATTAACCGTAACCTCAACTTGATCAGTATTGGTACATCCATTTGCATCAGTCCCAACCACAGAATACGTAATCGTTCCAACTACTTGAATAAATGAAACGCCATCAATAACGCCATTGTCCCAAACATAACTTGTCGCGCCAGAACCATTCAAGGTAACTGAAGCGCCATCACAAACCGCTTGATCTGCTCCAGCACTAACAACAGGAAGTGGATCAACCGTTACATCTACTTGATCCGTATTGGAACAGCCATTTCCGTCTGTTCCGATTACTGAGTATGTCACTGTGCCAACTGCAGAAATAAAGCTAATTCCATCGGTTACTCCATTGTCCCAAACATAACTTGTCGCGCCAGAACCATTCAATGTAACAGGAACACCATCACAAACCGTTTGATCTATTCCGGCAACAACTAACGGAAGTGCATTAACCGTTACTGGGATCGAAATTGAATCAACACAGCCATCGGCGGATTGCACCCATAATTCGACATTGAACACCCCAGCTGTCGCAAAGGTATGATCTGGAATTTGGTAGCTTCCAATAGTTTGAGGCACTGCTCCAATTGGTCCGTTCCCTTCAGGTGTAATAATTCCATCTCCAAAATCCCATCGATAGTTTACGATTGCTCCTGGCGCTGGAATAGTAGATAGGTCGGTAAACACGATCGACTCACCCGCACAAATTTCAGTAATGCTACTAAAGTCAGCCGTTGGTGTAGGATATTCCGCGATTGTAATATCGAGCACGATGGAACATGCGCCACCTTGCGAAGGAGTGAGTGTACAACTATATGTTCCTCCTGTCGTTACTGTAGTCGACTGAGTTGTTGCTCCATTGCTCCAAAGATAATTCGCAGCACCTGGGGGAGCTGTCAATATTGTTGATTCTCCCGTACAGATCGTGTTTTGTGAAGCAATAAGTTGAGACATCCCACATGAGGCATCCACATATGCATAGCCATAATGACCAGATAGAGAACAATCTCCACTCGTAAATTCAATTGTCACATTCTGACCAATATATGCAGTTAGATTTGCGAAAACTGTTTGCCAATCTTGATAAAGAACAGTTTCTCCACCTGATATTATTGTTTGAAAATTTGGCGCATTTGCCGCATCCGCAATAACAGAATAATCTCCACATGGCGCACTATTTCCGAATTCATCAAATACTCGAACGACAAAATAAGGAAGTTGATTCAATGCATGCCCAGCTGGTGATTCGAAGACAACCGCATAGCTATAGGTAAACATGTAATTAGTGGCATCCACAAGAAAGGTTTGTTTCATTCGTGCAGCACGAGCTCCAGTACCGGTACCGTTTCCTAATCGGACTGAAAAATTCCCATTCAAAGGATTAACGCGTGGCACTCCAGTAATTGGATCAACTCCTCCTCCAAAAATTTGGTGGTATGCCCCAGGTCCGACAGGAAACTCTGCCACGAAACTATAAGGTGCTGAGCCATCAACATTTCCACGAGTCAAATCCCAACCAGATAAATCACCAGTTTCAAAATCCATATTCACACACGGTCCATCTAGTAGTTTTGGTGATCCTAAAAATGGTTCATCCGGTAAATTTTTCAGAGTGGTTTGCGTAGATAGAAGCAATGCTCCATATTCACTTTCAAGATCTGTAAGGGATAAAGAATCTCCTTGAGTCAGTCGTTCTTTGACCGATAGAAAGAACGAATCATAGGTTTCGTTTATTTCATCAATTCGATTTAAGTGGATGTAATCGTCAGGCTGTATTCCGAGATCTATTTCGAATGTTCGCAGGTTATGATTCGAAAAAAAAGTTTCAAGCTGTTGGTGAATTTCTTGTGCATTGCAAATATTCGGCAAGAGGAGTAGCATGAATATCACCCGATTCAATTTGTTAGTTTTCATAACGTTATGATTTAAGGGGTACACCAATAAAACGCACCAACCTTTGCTAGGTTGCTATGCATGCACAACTGTTCCTAGCTATGAAACTTGCCCATTCAGCTAATATTTTACACGTTTTGTCTTTGAAATTATTTCATTCATCTATAAAACGGGAGAATTATAGCGATTAAACCATTGAACATAGAGCACTTACCAGTGAACATACTAAAGGTACAGGTGAGTATTCTTGCTTAGAATACGATGGTTTTTCTAGAAATTTGACAAATAACCTTGAAATGCAAGAAAACCGTATGATCTACACATAATTGCATGTAAATTTGGGCATGTATAAATTCCCCGTAGCTTATTTCAACAGTAATAATGGAATGGGTCGACTTGCGTTCGGCGATGGTCCAATGATTAAACTTTCTGGAGACAATCCGCTTGAACAATTACAGAACTTTATTGATGAGCATGAAGGAAAACACTTATTGGTTAATTTAAGTTACGATCTAAAAAATAACATCGAGGATTTAACTTCAACAAATCCAAACTACCTGAATTTTCCATTAGGTTATGCATGGGTTCCGAAGTATATGGTTGATTTAGACAATGAAAACCTTGACTTCGTACAAGGTCAGAAAGATTCTGAATCACTCAATTTTTTGGATCATTTCATGCAGGAGGAAATTGATGAAAACTATAAAGAATTTCCGCATAAGTTGACACCGAGAATTACAAAAGAAGCATATTTAGAGGATGTTCGCTCGCTCCAAGACTCAATTCAACAAGGCGATATTTACGAAATAAATTACTGTCAAGAGTTTTTTGCAGAAGATGTTGAGATTCCTCATCAACTAGATGCATATTTCAAATTGAATCATCTGACTCGAGCACCTTACTCATCATTCTTTTTCATTGATCATTTCACTCTATTTTGTGGAAGCCCTGAGCGCTATCTATATAAAAAGGATAATCACCTCATCTCAGAACCTATTAAAGGAACGAAGAAGCGTGGAAAGACAATAGAAGAAGACGATATATTGAAAGAATTATTACTCAACGATCCAAAAGAACGGGCTGAGAACGTAATGATTGTCGATATTGTTAGAAATGATCTTTCTCGAATTGCACTTCCGAACACTGTTAAAGTTGAAGAGTTATTTGGAATCTACACCTTCGAAACAGTCCATCAAATGGTTTCACGAATTGGATGTGATATTGCACCAGAAACTTCGTTTACAGATATTTTACGAGCAACATTTCCAATGGGATCGATGACGGGTGCACCGAAAATCAGCGCGATGAAATTGATTGAAGAGCGAGAATGTTTTCAACGTGGAATTTATTCAGGCTCCATCGGATATATTCGTCCAAATGGTGATTTTGATTTCAATGTGGTCATTCGCACCTTGGTGTACAATCACGATACAAAATATCTTTCGTGTGCAGTTGGTGGAGCGATTACAATCAAATCTGATCCCGAGCTAGAATACGAAGAATGCAACGTAAAAGTGAAAGGCATTTTAGATGGAATGAATGCTTAATGTCTCCGAAAACACCCGATCTTTTTGGCAAGATTTAAGGAGTAAGAAAATTTATCTCGCCTGCAGTGGCGGGGTCGATTCGATGGTTCTCATGCACATTTTGATCGCTTTGAAAGTTGATTTGAACGTAATTCATGTGAATTATCAATTGCGCGGGGAGGCTTCAATTCAAGATGCTGAACTTGTTCAATCCGTTTGTCATCACTATAAAATTCCTTGCGAAATTCTAAGAGCTGATCTGAAAAAAAAGCTCGAAAACGGTGGGAATTTACAAGACGAAGCGCGAAAGGTTCGGTACAATTGGTTCCAGAAAATTTTAGCCAACGATCCAAATAATAGAATTGCCTTGGCTCACCATGAAGACGATCAAACGGAAACGTTCTTCATGAATTTGGCACGGAAATCTGGAATTATGGGTCTGGCTTGCATGAAATATGAGCACAACGGTATTGTCCGTCCCCTACTCGATTTTTCGAAGGCTGAGATTCTAAAATACGCCACAACACATTCTGTTCAGTGGAGAGAAGATCGATCCAACGAAAGCAATGCCTATACTCGAAACCGTCTACGCAATGAGTTTATTCCATTCCTAAAGAATGAATTTCCAACTTTAAACTCATCCATTTCACTACTAATTACACGTTTTCAGGCAACTCAAACTGGATTAGAACAACATGTTATCCCAATCGTTGACTCCATTCGAGCGTCAAACTCATTACCGATTGAAATATTTGAAAAATTATCTGAATGGGAACGCGTTGAACTTCTTCGTCAACTGGATATTACGGCAAGCTATGCAAGTCGAATTCTAGAATTGAGCGAACGAGGAAAGCAAGTTCACCTGAATAATTCTGATTTCTCGTCAATTGTTCGCGATGAAAATCAATATACGTTCCTTAAAACAGCTACTAACTCGCACCAATTAGTATTGGAAGAAGTTGATACTCTTCCGGAAGAGTTCAGCAAGGACGTAGCGTATTTCGATGTTTCAAAAATCCAAGGCAAGCTGCAAGTCCGCAACTGGGAAATAGGTGATCGAATCTCCCCCCTTGGAATGAAGGGTAGCCAATTGATTTCGGATGTTATCAAAGACGCGAAAATCACAGCTGACGCAAAACAAAACCAATTAGTTGTTCACGACGACGCGCGTATTCTTTGGTGTGTAGGATTGAAAATCAGTAGAAACGCACTTCCGAATGATCAAACAGAAAATATTCTTCGTTGTTCTATTATCGTTTTAGAAGCGGAAGAATCGGAACGCCCGTAAGAGCATTTGGTCGTTGTAGAAACAACATATGCGTTAAAGTCGCTGCAATCGAAGTGATTTCGATGTCATCAAACAACTCTTGGTTCGGTACATTCTTTCCAAACCACAATAATGGAACATGTGTGTCGTAGCTAAATGCAGATCCATGACTTGTCCCTTTTCTCGCTCGTTCCGAATCCATCGACTTCGGCAAAAATCCAGGTTCCAAAATGAAAACAACATCCCCACTTTCCTTGTGATGAACACCTTTTCGAACCATGTCCATCCATTCAGCATCGATGGACGCTTCGTATAATTGAGTGGCCGTAAAACAGCGCTTCACGCCTTCCCAAGATTGAATTTCAGATGAAATAAAGTTCTGCGCCTCAACAATGTCAATTCCTTTCGCCTTGATCGTTTCGTGATCTAGGTAAATATTCAAATTATCCTGATGCTCGACCAAGCTATCACCGTATTTCGCTGTCAACTTCAATTTCAAATCTGCCAAATGCTCATCAATGAAAAAATATCCCGCAGGTAGTTTGTGGTCCATCAAATATTGAGGAACAGGAACAACAGCGTGATCAGCTGTCAAGAACAATACATAATTATCAGATCCAACTTGTTGCTCAATTTCCTTGATCAGTTTTTTGATTTCCAAATCCAAACGGATGTAAGTATCTTCTATTTCCACAGAGTAAGGACCAAAAGCATGACCAATAATATCAGGAGTCGAATAACTAATGCACAGCATATCCGTTTGATTGTCTTTCCCCATGTCTTCGCTTTTCATTGCTTCAATCGCAAAGTCCGTTAAATATGTATTTGAGAAAGGTGTATAAACGAACAATCCATAGTTCAAGGAATCATTCGACATCTCTTTCAGGTCATATGGGAATGTTGGAGTTGTCTTGCCAGGAAGCAAATGCTCATACGGTGAATCGTCAGGTCCACTTTCTCCATACGCCCCAATATCCATAATTGGTTCCCATGTTTCTTTCAAGTATTTATCGACGTATTTCTTACCATTGAATTTATCCACCCAACTCGGCATTTCACTTTTAAAGAACGAACTTGTAATGAACTTTCCAGAATAGTAATCGTACCAATATGAACCATCGCTTAAATGTCCACCTGGAAGAATTGCTCCACGGTTTTTAATCGACACGGAAATCACTTTCGCCGTTGGATATGTCAATTTTAATTGGTCTGTAATTGTATTTGCTTTTAAACGGACAGGAGAATACTTTCCGTAATCAGAAGTTGAACCAATCGTCATGACCGTGCTGTCTTCTACACAATTCACCGACGCATGATCTTCTCGACTGTACCAATCATTTGCCACAATCCCGTGGTTGCTTGGTGTTGTTCCTGTGTAAATCGAAGCATGTCCCGGTCCAGTATATGTCGGAATGTAGTTGTATCGAACATTTCTGCAATTCGTTCCTTCATCCATCAACATACGGAATCCACCGTCACAAAACTTGTCATAATAGCGGTACAAATATTCGTAACACATTTGATCTACGACAATTCCCACGACCAATTTCGGAGAATCAACTTGTTGGGCTTGTGTTGCTGTAATTGAAAATAAAAAACTGAGTGCGAAAAGATATTTCATTGTGCTTTTGATTATCCGATAAAAATATCGAAAAGCAGGCAGGGAATTCCACATAAGTTCGATTAACTTTGCTTAAAATTTGTATTAAACGTTAAGAAATGCTCGGATTAAAGCTACCAACAGACCCTAGATGGGTAAATATCGTTGAAAAGAACATTGAGGAAATCCTTACGGATCATGCATACTGTGAGCAAAAAGCTGCGAGTAATGCGATTACGATTATCGTGAAACATCCTGAATACCCTGATGTTGTAGATGCAATGATAGAAATTGCTCAGGAAGAAATGGAACATTTCGGAATGGTGCATGACAAAATTAAGGAGCGAGGGTATAAACTTGGGCGAGAGCGAAAAGACCCGTACGTGGGTGATTTACTTTCATTCATGGGAACTAGTTTTCCTGGTGGATCGAAGGACAGTCAATTTGTAAATCGTATGATATTTGCTGCGATTGTCGAGGCACGAAGCTGCGAACGATTCAGAATTTTATCCGAAGAAATCGCAGATCCTGATTTAGCGGAGTTTTACCGTAGCTTGATGGAAAGCGAAGCGAGACACTACTCGACATTTTTAGGGTTCGCACGCAAATACTGTGGCAAGATTGATGTTGAATCACGTTGGACGACTTTCTTGGAGTTTGAAGCTAGTTTGATGGATAAGTACGGGAAGTCGGAAACGATGCATGGATAATTATTGGATAATTAGATACGGCTTCGCCTATAGATTATCCGAAACGGCTTCGCCTTTAGATTGTCAGATTGCCAAATATTTCAACGAGGCTTGATTAATTAGCTTCACTCATCAGTTATTCAAATAGCACTCAAAATTATTAAACAAAAAAAGGTCGACTCGATAGTTATCGAGCCGACCTTTTCAAATTATCTTTCAGAATGTGCTAGTGAACGACCACCAATTTAACTGGCTTCACTGCAACACCTTTCTCTTCAACAAACACAAGGTAAACTCCTTGATCAAAATCAGCTGTATTTACAGTGATCTTGTTTGTCAATTGTGAAATCTCTTCTGTCTTAACGAGCTGTCCTGCTTGGCTGTAAATTTTCAAGGTACCATCAGAAATTGCTTTCGACATACTGATGAATACTTGCTCATTTGCAGGGTTTGGAATTGTTTTCACATCAAATGCGAATTCATTCAAGCTTGAACTTGATGTATCTTGAAGATTGAATCCAACTTGGAAATCATCAAAATAGAAACCATCCTCTCTCACTCCACCATCAGCTTCTAAAATGAAACGAAGTCGGATGTTTTGACCGAGGTAATCGCTCAAATTAACTTCTTCCAATACCCAACTCAATTGCGTTCCATCATAAACTGGTTTGTTATTCGGTTGAACACTACCATTTGCACTTGTTCCCAGCACAGTATAGTTTCCACATTGTCCAATCCAGTTAGATCCTCCATCTATCGAAACTTGGAATTGAGCGTAATCAAAATTTGCTTCGATATCCCATTTCGCATAGAACGATACATTTGCTGCAGTAGCCAATGTTAAATCTACATCTTGATCAAACTCGTACGTTCGAGATGAGTTATTCGAATAGTTACCTGATGGGCTATCCGTAAAACTAGTTGATGGCGATACAAATGTTGAATTCGTTGTCGACCATGTCCCTGTCCAGTTTGCTGTGCTAGAAGCATCTTCAGAAAATTGAAGTGTCGTTGCTCCAAACGTTTTCGTAATTGTATCCCGCTTCGTCCATGTTCCATATTCTAGATTGAGGACAAACTTCACCTCATCACCATAAGCAATCGCTGGATCCAACACATATGAGATCGTTCCATTATCTGTTTCGCGAACGTTCAAATTGTACACTACTGGTGCACCAATAGTCTGGATATTCACCAAAGGCTCAATTGACACCGTTACCGAACCATCTTTCAAGCCCAAACGTCTAATTTCATGAGAGAAATCTCCTGTTGTAGTGTTCAAGGTTGAAGGATCAGTATCTGACAGCAAGGAGTACTTGAGCGACAAATGAGACATGATCAAATTAGGGAATATCATTTCGGTACATGTAGGTACGATTCCGGCTTGAGAAGGCCAAAAATCATCTCCAACTTCAGGTGTCATTGAAAAGATGGTGTCTTTCATTCCAACACCGATATCAACCTTATACATGTAATCGTCTGAATCTCCAGAAGCAGGATACAAACCAGAACTCTTTTGAGCTTCATAATTGTTGTACATCGACATGTGATCGGTGTACTCTTGGAAATAATCATGGTGATCTGCAAATTCATTATCCGTTGTCCCGACTGGGAACAAAATTAAGTCACCATATGAATGTGAATTTGATGCTAGCTTCACAAAGTGATTCTCAACAAACCATTTGATCGCTTGCGTTTCAGGCTCGGAAAAAGCAGAAGTTCCTGGGTAGACGTCACTATTTACATTTGTGCTTACTCCAGTTGTATTCCAACCATATGAGTAATTTCTATTCAAATCAACTCCCGGATTATTCGTTCCTACCGGTGCTTTGTTTTTACGGTGCATTCCGAAACCACTAGGATCATTTGACTCATTTTCAATGTAGCCATCAGGATTTAAACAAGGAACGAAGAACATTTGTGTGTTATCAACTAAATATTTCACTTCATCATCTGTTGCGTAGTTTTCCAATAAATACCACATGTAATAGATCGTTTGTGACATTGACATTGGCTCACGTGCGTGATGAATCGCTGTGTACAAAACATTTGGTTCTGTTGGCGCTTCTTCAACATTAGGATTATCCGAAATCTTCACATGGTAAATTGGTCGATTTTCATGTGTTAGGAAAGTTGAAATCGGTGCTTTAGCGGATATCAAGTTTGGATATTGCGCGACCATATCGTCCAGTGCGTTCAACATATCTTGATACTTGTAGAACCCAGCGTAAGAATTATTTTCAAAGTGGTTCACAGGAACAGGCGGATTGAAACCTCCACCTCCAGAAGATTGATTACAGTTTATATTTTTCTCAAAATCAACAGGATCTTGGCTGTGCGCTGCGTAATATGCCTTCACATCATCCACAAGGATTTCGTATTCAAATCCGTTCGCTTCCATGATACTAATCTCGTACTCAGAAAAATCACTGATGAAAAAAGTGTTCTTTTTAGATATACCGTGATCAACAGCAACACCTAGAGAAGCCAGTTGCCCTAGCCCTTGAGAATCAGTTAAAATTTTGACTTTAGAGTATTTTTGTTGAGCCGTGGAGAATAAGCTCAGGCCAATTATGGCTATCAGAGTAGTTAATAATTTCATCTTATAGTTCTTTATAGTTCACTGCAATTTACGTACTTTTTCTAAGATTCCATAAGAGATTCTGAACAATATTGGCGGATTCAACTCATATAATCCAGCTTCCATTCTCCACATCCAAGAAACCACCCATACCATTTCAAATTTATATTTCGCTTCTCCAGAGTATCTTTATCTGTGATAATACACTTGATTTAATACAATTCTATGTCTACAACTCCGCAAAAAATTCGATTCGGTCGTATCTTCTGGCCAAGCTTTTGGGCTGCACTTATCGTGTCAGTTATCGGGTTGCTCATTTGGATTCTAGTTCTTTCTGGAATTATCAGTGGTTTTCAACCTGAGCCTATGAAAGTTGAATCGAACACTGTTCTTCATATGTCGCTTAACAGCCGCATTGCGGAGAAAGGTCAAACGAAATTCAATAGCCATTCATTCAGTGTGGATAAAACGATTGGATTGGCTGATATTCTTCACGGTTTTGAAACTGCCAAGACAGACGATAAGATCAAAGGAGTTTATCTTGAGTTAGAAGGAGCGTCTTGCGGATATGCTACAGCACGTGAAATCAGGAATGCAATCAATGATTTTGAAAAATCGGGAAAATTCGTAGTCGCTTACAATTCAGGTGAAGTAATAACGATGAAGCAATATTACATTGCTTCCGCTGCCAATGAAAACTATGGCTTCCCAACTTCAAACATGGCGTTTCTTGGTTTAGGAGGTGAGTTGAGTTTCTTCAAGAATACATTTGATAAACTTGAAGTTGAAATTCAAATTATTCGCGGTAGCGGAAACGATTTCAAAAGTGCTGTTGAACCTTTCTTCCGAGAAGAAATGAGTGATTCATCACGATTACAGATGGAGCGATATATTACAAGTATCTGGTATAATATCCGAAAGGACATTGCAAAGGATCGCAAATTGACTCCTGAAAAACTGGATGAACTAGCAGAGAACGCAGATGTCAAATCAGTGAAAGATGCGGTGACACACAAGCTAATGGATGGTGCAAAATACAAGGACGAAGTATTGGCATTACTGGCTAAAAAAGCAGGCATGAAAAAGGGCGAAGATGTTGAGTTCTTTGGCTTTGAAAAATATGCGAAAAAGCGATTCCAACAGAATCAAATCCTGTCCTTGGAAGACGAGCCAAATGTTGCCGTTATTATTGCAGAAGGAGCAGTTTCTAGAGAGGGCGAAGGATTGACTTCAAAACAGATTTGTAAACTATTCCGTGAGGCGAGAAAGAATGAATCAATCAAAACAATTGTATTAAGAATCAACAGTCCTGGTGGAAGTGCATTAGCGAGTGATGAAATTTGGCGAGAAGTTAAATTGACGAATAAGACAAAGAAAGTCGTTGTATCTATGGGAGACGTAGCTGCTTCAGGCGGATACTACATCGCTGCACCCGCTTCGTATATTTTTGCCGAGCCAACAACAATCACTGGATCTATTGGTGTATTTGGTATGATTCCTTTTACAGGTAAGTTGATGGAAAATAAGTTGGGCATAACGTTCGATCGCGTTTCTACAAATAAGCATTCTGTAATGACGACCAACCGTAAATTGACAGAAGAGGAACTGACGATCATTCAGGCCAGCGTAGATGAAATCTATGTTCAGTTCAAAACAGTCGTTGCGAAAGGACGTGGATTAACAATGGATCGTGTTCAAGAAATTGCTCGCGGTCGGGTTTGGACTGGCGTTGATGCTAAGAGAGTTGGTTTAGTTGATGAATTGGGCGGTATGAAGGATGCAATTGCCTACGCCGCAAAACAAGCGAAAATTAAGGATGTGAAAGTCCTCTACTATCCACTCGTGAAAGATGATGAATTTGAAGCATTGCTAGAAAAGTTGAGTGGTAATGATGAAAGTATATCCATCTCGAGTGTTCAACTTCCAACTGAATTGTTGAATTATTACAAGCAAATAAAAGAAATCGAATCTTTGCAAGGCATTCAAATGCGACTGCCTTTTACATTAGATCTTAAATAAAATTAGCACATTGATTCGTAAGCGACTTGTACCTACTGCATTGGTATAAGTCGCTTTTTTATGTCTATACAACTTATGATCTGCTCAATACTCTCCTGTCAAGGGTTAATGATTGAACAAATTCCGATTCCATTATATTATTACCTTTGTACCTGAGATAACTAATTATTTCATTGGACTACCCTCTTTTTGTTAATGTAAAAACACTTAACACAAAAGTTATGCGCCTAATTTTATTTTTCCTGATCCTTTTTTCCGTACAAAATTCAATTTCTCAACAAACTGAGAAAGAGCAAATTTTGAACACTCTAGATTCCGCGATGCTTTTCTTTGAAACTGATTTGGAGTTGGCAAAACAAATGACACTTTCAGAAATAGAAAAAGCACGAGCACTTAATTTTAATAAAGGTTTGGGGTATGGTTTCATGAACTTGAGTAGTCTTGCATATTATGATGGAAACATGAGTCTTGCTGTTGAATACTGCAATAAAGCAGATACAGTATTCAGGAAAGCAGGCGAGAAAGGATTAATCGCGAGTAATTTATCAAACCGAGGGGTGCTCTACAGCTACTTGAAATTTTACGATAAGGCAGTTGATGATTATCTAGTGGCCATCGATATCAATAAAAGCATTGGAAATGAAAATGGTCTCTCACATAACTATGTAAATCTTGGAGGGATATACCTGGATGAAGGTCTGTTAGATAAGGCAATGCATAATTACAAAAAAGCACTTAGTGTTGACGAAAAACTAGGTGATTCTGTAGAAATTGCGATTGACTATATCAATATTGGAGATGTTTGGGCGGCAAAAAACCAAGTACAAAAAGCGGACTCGCTATTTATTAAAGGGCTTTCCATATTTGAATCTTTCGGTATCGATTTCGGTATCATTGAATCGAATTATCACTTGGGTAACCTATACCTGAAAATTGGCGCTTTTCAAAAAGCCCGAGATTATTATACAGTCAGTTACGAACTCTCGAAAAAGGCAAACAAAAATGGCACTCTACTTAAATCAATTGTTGGAATAGCCAACTCGTATAAAAAGGAAGAGAATTATGCAAAAGGGGTAAATTGGTTTGAAGATGCTATTACAAAAGCTAAAGATGTTCAGGATTCCCTCCAACTTCGGGATAACTACTTACAAGCGTCGCTTTGTTATTCGAAGCTAGAAAAGAATGAACTTGCATTTGATGCACTCGAACAATACACATTACTCAACTCACTTATTAATCGATCAGAAAAAGATCAATTATTAAAAAGCATTGAACTAAAACATCAATTGTTTGATCAAGGGAAAGAACTGAAGCTCTTAGAACAAAAAAGTACTATCCAAGAATTTAAAATCAGGGAAACGAACACGACTCTCCTTGTTTCAATAATAGGCCTTCTACTCTTGATTGTAATATCTGTTATTCTATTAAAATGGAGGCGAGAGAGATGGAAGCGAGAAAAAATTCAACTACAACAGAAATTATTCAGAAGTCAAGTTGACCCTCATTTCATCTTCAACGTTTTCAACTCAATTCAATCCTGTTTAATCAACAAGGACTATAAAGAAGGACGAGTTTACCTTAAAAAATTCGCTCAATTAATGCGAGCCTTTTTAATGCGAGTTAATGAACAGTACGCGACCATCGAAGAAGAAACCAATCTAATTCAGTTATACCTTGAAATTGAATCATTCCGATTAGAGGACAAAATGAGTTTTGAAATTTTGGTTGATCCAGAAATAGATATCCACTCACAAAAAATACCAACCTTCATTGCTCAAACTTATTTAGAAAATGCTGTTTGGCATGGACTTGCAAGTTTGAAAACTGGAGGGATTATTAGGGTGAGTATTTCGCAGAAAGAACAAGGAAGTATTTACATGACCATTGAAGACAACGGTATTGGGATTAATCAGTCAAAAAAAGACAAGGAACTAAACAGTTCTAATCATACTTCTAGAGGAATGAGAATTACCTCTGAGAGAATTCAGAATTTAAATCACAAAACAAGAACTCGATTCAGTGTAAACATTACAGATTTGAGTGATGTTTCAAAAGATAAAACAGGAACTCTCGTTAAACTTCAACTACCAATTATTAAGTAAGCCATGATTAGAATTTTAGTTATAGATGATGAAGTCAAAGCTCGAAAAGCTATTATCAATCTTGTGAATGAATACATCTCTGATTGCGAGATTGTTGGAGAAGCGGGATCTGTAGATGAAGGTATTTCTAAATTCAAAGAATTGCAACCTGATCTCCTATTGCTTGACATTAAGATCAACACGCAAACGGGGTTTGATTTATTGAACAAAATTGATCACAGTGATGTCAATGTTATTTTTACAACTGCACACAGTGAATTTGCTCTTAAAGCAATCAAGCATTCTGCTCTAGATTATCTTTTAAAACCAATAGATGAAGAAGAACTAAAAGCAGCTATTGATAAGGTTGAGATAAAATTAAGAGCGGATGAACAGTTCACTGTTCTTGAAGAGTTGATCAAAGAAAAAAGCAATGGATTTGAAAAAATTATTCTCTCAGATGCCAGTGGGTTCAATATTGTCAAACTGAAAGAAGTTATTCGATGCGAAGGTGAAAAGAACTACACCACCTTTCACCTAACAAATGGTAAGAGAATTACAACAAGTAAATCGCTCATTGAATTCCAAAAACTTTTAGATCCAAATACCTTTATTCGAATTCATAAATCACATCTAATAAATATAAATCTAGTGAGAGCCTTTAAAAAAGGAAAGAACAATACTGTTCAGATGGAAGATGGAATAGAAGTCCCCCTTTCTAGAGAAAAAAAGGCCCTTTTCATTGAAAAACTGAACAGGACACTCTAAATACAACACTGTATTTCAACACATTAATAGAGAAACATCCGTTTATCCTTAAAAAGGGACGGTTTATTCAAAGAAACGCACAACTAGTTCAAATCACGTCATTCGTGTGCGACTAAACCGATTAATAGCTCGAATTTTATTTTCAAATTGATGGAAACACTCATCTAAAAGAAAGAAAATCATGCTAAAGAAAACGTGTACTTTTATTGCCCTTTTAATCTTTACTATTGGTCAGGCACAGTCAACTTATTTTGTTGCCAATCAATCTGAAGGAGGTTCTGACACCAATTTAGGAACGATTACAGCTCCTTTTGCCACTGTAAATCATGCACTTTCCCAAATGATTGGTGGAGATACGTGCTATCTAAGAGGAGGAGTTTATCACGAGGAAATTTTGATTGATGGTTTTAATGGAACAAGCACTACTGTCATAACGGCTTATGATAATGAATTTGTTCGCTTTGACGGAACACAAGAGATTCAAAATAATTGGACTTTACATTCAGGAAACATCTATAAGACAACATTAACGGCACCTATTTGGCAATTATTTGTTGATAGTTCAAGGATGGTAATGGCGCGTTGGCCCAATGCCCAATTTAATGATGAATCCGCTTATAGTCATGACACTTGGGCTGAAGGGATTGAACCATCAAGTAACAATGGGTTTGCTTTAGTTGATTCTTCTATTCACGATTTAGGAGCAACTGGAATAGATTTTACAGGAGCCATTGGTATCATGAATGTAGGCTCATTTAAAACTTGGACGCAACGTATCCTTAACCATACACCTGGAACGAATAACTTCGTTTATGACAGTGTACCGAACAACGGCTACAGAACGAAACATCACTATTATTTTTTCGAGGGGAAACTGGAGTTTCTCGATACTGTTAATGAGTGGTTTTACGATACAACATCCCATGTTATTTATCTTAATATGGAAAATGGTCAAAACCCGAACAACAACTTTATCCAAGGAAAAGTGCAAGATTACGCCATAACTATGACGAACTCTTCAAACGTCGAAATCTCTGAACTCTATTTCTTCGCAACAACTTTCAAGGCACAAAATTGCAGCGATATTTCCATTAGAAACAATCACTTCTCTTTCCCTAGTTGTTCTAAGCGTATGTTACAAAACCTCGATAAACCATTAGCAACACAATTTGGAAGCACAGGATCAGGAAACGAAGTTCACAACAGTATTCTTGAAAAATGTCTTTTTGAACATACAGATGGAGAAGCATTTAGAGTTTACGGAAATGACAATATTATTGAAAACAACTATTTGCATCACATTGATTACACTGCTTCTGAGTTGGAGTTTTTAATGGTAACGGTGAATATCAAAGGAGACAATAACACCTTTACTAAAAACACGATCCATAGTACTGGTGCATCAGCAACAATAGCACCTGGAAACAGCTCTGAAGTTAGCTACAATGATGTTACCCAAACTGGATCGTTACAGTCTGATGGCGCTGTTCATCAAGGAACTTCAGCTACAGTTCAGAATTCTAATTTGCATCACAATTGGATTTATCAAACACCGAAGTATGCGCTCAGATTTGATGCTCCTGGAGGAAGTCCTGGTGCTGCAGGTCAACATGGAAAAATTCATCACAACGTCGTTTGGTCTACCAATGGGATAATGGTTAAAGGAAATCATCACTACATCTCACACAATACTTGTTTTTCAAACAATGGAAACGGTCTTATAATCTTAGATGAAGACAGTTCAAATGATAGCACTTACATACAAAACAATATAGCTAGTAAACTAAGTGCTCACAGACAACATCACATTTCATTATATCCTGTACCAGGTTTCTTTGACCATAATTGGAATGGGTATGACATGTCTCCACTATCAGTAAGCGATGTTATTGATACAATAACATATATTCCTTTGGCTGGTTCTTCTGTAATTGATGCAGGTATTGTCATTCCGCAAATACCACACACGGTCGTGGGTACTTTACCAGACATTGGAGCTTACGAATTTGGAGGAATCGTTTGGACAGCTGGTGCAGATTGGTCGCCTAACTTTTTCCCTTGGAATGATCCGACTATAGTTCAAGATACATCTAGTGCAAGTTTAAACACAGTAGCAGCATTCAATGATGAATTTTTAGTGTACCCGAATCCTTTTAACGAAACCGTTACGATTGAGAGTATCTCAAATAAAACGGAGCAGGCAATTGTATCTATATATTCGAGTACTGGACAACTAATTGGAAAAACGTTGCTTACAAATGGGAAAAAATCAATCGATCTACACGATTTAGATCAAGGGGTTTATTGGGTTAACATACAATCCGAATCTGGATCAAATCAACTTAAACCAATTATTAAAAAGTAAATATGGAAAAGCACTACACAAAGAGCATCGCAATTGCAGGAATATTTCTTTATTCTTCATTCAATGCATTCTCTCAAAGTAACCCTTTAGAATGGGCATCCGCTGCTGGAGGCGCGGGTAACAATGAAATTTCCAAAGCGGTTACCGTTGATAACAGCGGTAACGTATATACAACTGGTCGATTCTCAGGAACAAGCGATTTTGATCCAAGCTCAGGAACATTCGACATGACTTCTCAAGGGAACGCAGACGTCTTCATTCAAAAATTAAATAGCAACGGGGATTTAATTTGGTCAAAACAAATTGGTGGTTCAACCGGAGCTGATCAAGGGTATGGAATTACTTCAGACGATTCTGGAATCTATATTGGGGGAAGCTTTAAAAGCTCCACAGATTTTGATCCAGGGACAAGTTCGTTTACCATGACACATTCAGGTAGTGGATTTGATGGATTTATTTTAAAACTTGATTTTGATGGCAATTTCATCTGGGCCAATCAATTTGGAGGAAGTGCAAATGATGCTCCCAATGAATTAATCATAGACGAAAATGGAGATTTACTCGTAACAGGGTACTTTAATGGTACAGCTGCCTTCGGTTCAACTTCTCTGACGGCTTCAACAAACGAAGATGCTTTTGTTTTCAAAATGGATAGCAATGGCAATTATGTTTGGGTAAAAGCATTTACTTCAAGCAGTTCGGCAAGAGGTAAAGGTATTACATCTGATTCTGAACTTGGAGTATATATTACAGGTTGGTTCGAGGGAAGTATTGATTTAGACCCTAGTGCTAATAGTTCGATGAATACATCTGTTGGAGATAGAGATGCATTCATGTGTAAACTAGATTCAAGTGGAACTTTTATTTGGGGACAGAGCATTGGCTCTATAGGTCTTGACCAAGGAAAATCACTAAGTGTAAATTCTCTAGGGGATATATACTTAATTGGTCAATTTAGCGAAACGGCAGACTTCGACAGCAATGGTAACTCCCTAAATCTTATATCTGATGGGGCTACTGATTGTTTCGTAAAAAAAATGAACCCAAATGGCACAATGATATGGGCCAAAAGATTTGGTGGTTTAAATGGCGATTTTGCTACTAAAATCATTGTTGATCCTAATGACGATATTTATTTGTCCGGAGTGTTTCAAGGAAGTGTTGACTTCGACTTAGGTACAAGTGAATTCATTTTATCATCAAATGGCGTTCAGGATTTCTTTATAGAAAAATTGAATATTGATGGAGATTTAATCTGGGTAGAAGCTATTGGGTCTACAGGAAATGATCAATCATTTGATGCTGTTTTGGATGCAATCGGTAACATCTATGTTTGTGGTCACTATGAAGCAACTGTAGACTTCGATTTCGGAATTAATACGGACACATATACTTCAAATGGAGAACGCGATATTTTTGTACTTAAACTGGAAGCTTCTTGCATTCAGCCTGACAATACAGTAACATCAAATGGGAACACCATTTCAGCTGTAGTGAATAACGTGAATTATCAATGGATTAACTGCCTTGATAACTCAGCGATAGTTGGAGAAACAGGACAATCATTTACAGCAACACAAAATGGTTCTTACGCGGTTGTTGTTGAAGACAACAACTGTTCGGATACCTCTGAATGTGTTTCGATCAACAGCATTGGTATGAAAGAGTTTTCATCTAACCTCTTTTCTATATTCCCTAATCCAACCAATGATTTCTTGAACATTAATGTAATTGGACAAACTACGCCATTTAAACTTGAGATCATTTCTCTTTCGGGAGCTCAGATTTTTCAACAAGTCTTTAACAATGGAATCACAAACCCGATTGATGTAAGAAACTTTACAGAGGGAATGTATTTTATTAAAATGACAACAAGTAACGGTAACAACAGTATTAAAAAGTTTCAGATAGTAGAGTAGTTCTGATTTTAGGTAGAGTTGATTGGTTAACACCAATTAACGAAGAGAAGTTTGCATAATAAATAAGTAGTTGGTACAATAGTTCAAAATGCAAGCAGGGCAGTCCATTATTGGACTGCCCTTTCTCTTTTAGGTATTCTTTCAATTTATACGCAATCCTGTTAATCGTCAAAATGACCCCGTTCGTTCGAAAAAAGGTGTCATTCATTCAAATAACGAATACTTAACCTCTCACTTACAGTAGTTTACCGAACTTTAACATCAAATAAATGCTAACACATAGTACTCATGCGAAACATTCTACTCCTAATGTATACGTGCCTAGTTACCAATTTAACTTTGGGACAATTAGACGATACACATTACCTCCCTCCGATAAAAACGTCTAGTACATCGACTGTCCTTAATCTACATAGAATATACTTCTCGACCCCTGTGTCGACTCCATTCGATGTATATATTTATCAAGGGACGAACACTACTCCAATTGCCACAATTTCTGGTCTTGTTATTGGCGCCCCTAAAACATTTGATCCTGGGAATGGACAAAACAACATGACCAATATTAATAACTCGAACACTGGGGTCGTTTTAACAAATGCTGGACTTAGGTTCGTATCTTCTGGTGGAGAAAAGTTCTTTGTAAACTACAGAGGACGTTCAAACCCACAAGGAGCATCGCTTACATGTAAGGGAAAATCCGCATTAGGAAATGAGTTCAGATGGGGAGGGATTTGGAATCGATCAGAAAAAATTGGTCAGTGCAATTCTATATTAGGAATAATGTCCGCCCAAGATGGAAATGTGATTACCATAAGTGATTATGACCCTAACTGTGAATTTAGACTTGGTTCAAATGCTGGTGGAATTACATCCAATAGTATTTCAATTACTCTAAATGCAGGTGAAACATTCGTTTTGGAAGCTGTGACAGAACAACACATAGCAAACAAAGATGGTTTTCTAGGTGCTAAAATAATCTCTACAGGTCCAATCGCCATTGTTAATGGTGGGTTAAATTTCGGTGTTGTACCTGGAACAGAATCAAGAGATGCTGGTATTGATCAACCCGTTCCAACATCCCTATTGGGAAGAGAACATATTTTTATCAGGGGAAATGGTACCGATCAATTAGAATTCCCGGCTATTATTGGTGTCCAAAACAATACAGACATATATGCTGCAGGGAATTATATTGCAACAATCAACGATGGTGAGTATTTAGAAATACCTGCCTCCAATTATTCGGGAACATCCGCAGGATCTAATATGTATGTTGAATCCTCCAAGGAAATTTATGCTTATCAATGTGTAGCAGCAACATCATCCAGGAATACATTAGGGATGAACTACATTGCACCTGTAAATTGTTTACTTCCAAATTCTGTATGTGAAATCGCTTACATTGATAGTTTGGCAGATCTCAGCAACCAAATGGCCAGTGTAACGATAGTTGCGGCCTCTACAGAGCCAGATTCAGATTTGATAATCACGCACGGTGGGGGAACCATCACAGGACTATCTTCAACTCCTGTACCAGGTACATCCGACTGGAAAACATTTTATGTAACAGGTCTAACTGGCCAAGTTAAAGTAGATTTCACCGCCCCTGTTGCAGTTGGATATTTTTTGAGTCATGGAACAAATGCTGGACTTGCTGCATATTTCTCTGGCTTCGACACTGCTCCAGATATTACGATCACTGAAACTGGAACAGGATGTTATACAGGAGCGACCTTTAATGAAGTCTCTGGTTCATTCTCAAGTTATCAATGGTACCTCGATGGCCAACCAGTTTCTGCAGCAACAACACCAACCTATATCCCTGGGGATATTGGATATATTACTCTTGAAGTAAGTGACGGACTGTGTACGTATAATTCTAGTTCATTTAGTTTGTTTCACTGTAATCCCGAGGTACAAATATTAAAAACGGATAATGTTGACCCAGTACTAGTTGGAGATACTGTCATATTTACGATTACAGCACAAAATTTGGGTATCGATACAATTACAGGGCTCGTTGTTGAAGAGTCGATTCCCTTCGGATTTACCTTACTGAGCGTTACTGTTTCAAGTGGAACTTGGGTAAATCCAGATTGGATCGTTGGAACTTTAACCCCAGGAGAAATTCAAGAAATGACTGTAACAGTAACCGCTGATCTTGGAACGACAGGCCAAACTCTAATAAATATTGTAGAAAACACCCAAGATCAAACCGACACGAATGTTGWACCAGATGATTTAGAAGAATCAGTATTGGTGGAGGCTACTATTCTACCGATTCAACTATCTTATTTTGAGGCGAGCCCTTTAGTCGGAAGGAACGTTTTATTAGTTTGGGAAACAGCCAGTGAAATCAACAATCACTATTTCCAAATTGAGCGATCAACAGATTTGAACAACTGGACCATTGTTGGTACCCAAATAGCTGTTGGATATTCACAAAATGTATCTACTTATAATATGACTGATTACGGGATCAACTCGAAAATCATCTATTATAGACTGTCACAAATTGATTTTAATGGAGCGCTGGAAGAATTGGGAATTCGTGCTGTAGATATAGGTGAGATGGGAGGAACTCAATTCAATGTTTTCCCCAACCCAGCTCAAAACGAGATTTCAATTAGTGGATACTTTAAAGGAGACCAAATTGAAATAACAGATATGCTTGGAAAGAGATTAACAAATGAAGTAACTGTAACAAATCAATCCTCGAATTTAATTGGAATAGATATTTCAAGACTAAGCAGCGGCATTTATACGTTATACTTTGAAAACAAATCGTTTTTATTCGTTAAAAACTAATTGCTTGGCCTTTCATGATGTTTATCGTTTTACGATGAAACATGTTTCATCTAACAAAAAGCAATTTACGAATAGCGACTTGTACCTACTGCATTGGTATAAGTCGCTTTTTTTTGTCCAATTTAATTGGTGATATACGGACTCGTTGCGAAAGTATGCACCCAATTACCTACCGAAACTCCCATCATGGTCTAATTGTAATTCGAAGTAGGTATCAAATTTGGATTTGAAGTCCGAGCGACATTCAACACCGCATTAGACAAGTCGTAGAAAGTCCAAAATTTATCATTGGTATATGTTCCGCTGATCAAATTATCGTTCAGGTCTGATACACTCATAAAGTAGATAACATTGTTCGGTTTACTTTCGGCTGGCCAATCAAACGAAAACGAAGGGCTCACTCCTATCTTTGTGATAGCTGAAATATCGTGTACTGGCTCAACAGCAGCTTTTAAACGAATGGGATTACAGACGTGAACATTTCTATCAGCCTCTTATACAACACCTTAATTCGAATTGAAAAACGAACAATTTTCTGTAAACGGATTTTCTATTCAAGCAATTAACGTTAAATAGAATAATATACTCAATCAATTAACATCTTTTAGAGGTGTAAACTGAACCAATTAACATTAATTAGTGCTATTCATTGAATTAATTAACGTAAATTGATCAATAGAATAATGGTGTTATGAAAGCAGATTATATTTCCAGGGCGATCTTTTCAAAATTTAAACGCAAAATACAAGCTCAAAAGGTACTGATCCTTCTCGGCCCACGACGCGTTGGAAAAACAGAGTTGATCAAGCAGTATCTATCCGAACTGGATCCAAACGATTATCAATTATTCAATGGAGAAGATCAAAAAACATGGGAGTTATTTGCGGAAAGATCAGTAAGTAATTACGAACGGCTTTTAGGCGAAGTGAAGCTCCTGATTATTGATGAAGCTCAAAAAATCCCTGATATTGGATTAAAATTGAAACTCATGGTCGATTCAATTGAAGGACTGAAAGTTATCGCGACAGGTTCATCTGTTTTTGATTTGACTAACAAGCTTGGCGAGCCGCTACTCGGAAGATCCAACACCATGATGTTATTCCCTCTAGCACAAATGGAATTCCAAAAACAAGAAACGTATACACAAACAACGGAGAACTTGGAAGAGCGCCTCATTTTTGGAAGCTACCCTGAATTACAACAAATCAAAAACTGGAATGAGAAATCCGAATACCTAGATAACATTGTAGGATTTAATTTAATTCGAGACATTCTAGAGCACGAAGGGGTTCGAAAATCGGATAAAATAATGGATTTACTGCGTTTGATTGCTTTTCAGGTTGGAAAAGAGGTGAATGTGGATGAATTAGCGAGAAGCTTGAAAGGCATTAGTCGAAATACGGTGGAGAGCTACCTCGACCTTCTCGAAAAGGTATTCATTATTTATAAGGTGCGAGGATTTAGTCGGAATTTACGAAAGGAAGTAACGAAATCAAATCGCTGGTATTTTTACGATAACGGTATTAGAAACGCGATTATTCGAAACTTCAATAAACTAGATTTCAGAAATGATGTTGGGGAATTGTGGGAGAATTACTTGATGGCTGAGCGGATGAAGTACAACGCGTACAATGGAAATTTAACAAACAGCTATTTCTGGCGAACGTATGATCAACAGGAAATCGACCTTATTGAAGAACACTCCGGTGAATTGAGTGCATTTGAATTCNAATGGAATCCGAAAAAGAAAGTAAAAGCACCTGGCGCATGGATGAGGGCTTACCCTGAAGCGTCATTTAATGTGATAAACAGGGAAAACTATTTAGATTTTGTCACGAAATGAATGAGACAGTGTAAACTAAGTTCTCGAGTTCACTAACCATTTTTGGATCAACTACGTTCTTGATGTCATGAAACAACTAACGCTATTCTCTGTTTTGCTTTTATCATTGAATACTTTCAGTCAGGAATCACTCCATGATAAAAATGACAGATTAAAAATCTATAGCCGGCATATAAGTCTTGGTTACATCAATAGCACTAATCATTGGACGAAACAAGACAAATCTTTAAGCTCTAGCGGCCATTCATCTCGCGGGGCCTCAATAGAGGAATCGCGGCAGACAGGACATGGATTTGCGGCTGAGTTTGAAGTTAAATTTAAACATTTGGGTTTAATAACTGGAATCAATATTACAAAATGGTTCGATAATTTGCACGGAATAACAGGAACGAGTTACCATCACCCACATGCACCTGCGGGATATCCTCTAATAAATCACTATTCTACCGAAACAAGTATTTATGAAGCCACGGCTAATGAGTTTCGCGCAAAACTTGGAATTGAGTATTGGGTTTTCTCGACTAATAAATCCTTCAATTTTGGAGTTTGTTTAGCGAGTAATCCACGATTGTCTACGCGACAGAATGTACTCAATGAAAGAAGCGATTATTATTTCATTCATGAAGTTGGAGCTTGGATGTCCAATCCAGGCTTTAAAGACGAAAGCTCTAGTAGCTCAAACGATACTCAGGTAACGGAAAACGGTCTGAACGAAGGAACTGGTTTTACTGGAAATTCCTTAAGACGACTAAATCTTTCTTATGGTCTCTTATTAAGCGCTAGACTAAACTCGGATATTTCGTTTGAAGCAATTTTTGGAATGCGGTACCAACGTAATTCAAGAATAAATTATCATTACTATCAGCAGGATGCTGGTTTCTTTGGACAGATCATGCTATCATTCGAACTGTAGAGTGTTTTCAGCAAATAGACTTATGATTATCCATTTATGATTACAAAGAACAGCTACAGAATGAATTTGAACCGAAAAGTACGAATGCTCTGATAGCTATATGCAAAAAAAAGTCTGTTACCTTTCGATAACAGACTTTCAATCTTATAATTCTATTTGATTATTTCTGAGCTCCAGCCAACTCAACGAATTCGTCGTAGCTGATCTCTTTGTCTTTCAAACTTACTGTTTCTTTGAAATAGTGCGTCAATTTTCGCTCAGCCAACATTTCATAAACACGATTTGCTTCTTCACGATTTTGCAATACTTCCATTGCCGATTTCGTCAATTCTGCATCTTCAGGAGCTGGCATTCCGTACTGTGCGTAGTTACTTGCCAACAATCCTTTTGTGTATTCAATTACTTCTTTGTCCTCCAATTTAATATCGTTCGCTTTGAAGATATTTCCTTGAATCAATTGCCATTTCAAGCTTTTCGAATAGTTTTCGTAATCCGCTTCGATTTGTTCAGCCGTTACATCTTTCTCATTCGAGATTTTGATCCAACGTTTCAAGAATGCATCTGGAAGATCAACCTTCGTTTTTTCAAGCAAATCCTTGTAGATCGATTGCGTCAACATACGATCAGAATCGTTCATGAACATTCCTGCCAAATCAGAAACAACGCGCTCACGCATGTCTTTCTCATTTTTCACCGCTCCAGCTCCGAATAACTTATCGAACAATTCCTCGTTCAATTCTGCCATTTCCATTCCTTTGATCTCTGTGATCATCAATTGGAATTTATCAGAAAGTCCTTCTAATTCCTCTTCTTTCACACCCAACATTGCTGCTGTGTCTTTACCTCCACGAGAAACGTCAGTTGGATTAACGATTGTTTTGTATCCAACTTCTTTTCCTTTCAAGTCTTTTTTCACTTTATCATTGGAAATGAATTCCATTGAAACAGTAGATGAATGTAAAATTCCACCTTCCTTGATTGAATCATCGTCGTTTAACTCAACGAACTGAGCCATTACTAAATCGCTATCTGCTACTTTATCACTCGTAGTCAATTTCCCATATCGACGACGTAAGTCTTCAATTTGTTTGTCAACAAGTGTGTCGTCTATCTTTACTTTAAGGTAATCGTACTTGCTTTTGCTACTCAATTTAACGTCAACTGTTGGCGCCAAACCTATTTCGTAAGCGAATGTAAATTCCGATGGATTTTTAAAATCACCTTCTACTTCGTGATCTTGTTTAGGAATCGGATTTCCAAGAATTTCTACTTTATTTTCAGCAAGGTAACTCTGAAGTGAAGCGTTCACCACGCGGTTTAATTCTTCAGCCAATACAGAACTACCATATTGCTTTTGAATTAATCCCATCGGCACCATACCTGGACGAAATCCTGGCAAGTTTACTTTTTTACGGTGATTTTTAAGCGTTTCTTTTACTTTATCCTGATAATCCTCTGGTTTCACCTGAACCTTCAATATTGCGTTCAAGGCATCAATGTCTTCGCGAACTACATTCATTTCTTTAGCTTTTAAATTTGTACAAAAAAAAATGGTATAAGAAGTCTTATACCATTTTTAACTTTAAGTGCGGATGGAGGGACTCGAACCCACACACCTCGCGGCACTAGATCCTAAGTCTAGCGTGTCTACCAATTTCACCACATCCGCTTATTGCTCAAAAATTCGACTCGTTTGTCTCAGAGCATATAAAATCACCATTCAAAATGGGTTGCAAAGATATGACTTTTTTCTAAAAAACTAATCACTTTCAACAAAAATCACAGCAAAAAATTTGATTGAAGGTCTGTTAGTAATTTTCAAGCGAATTTAGAAAGAAGTAAACGCTTGTATTCCAGCCCAAAACACCAAAGGATTGTTGGATCATAAAAACCTCAAAGCCCTTCTCCCCATTTAGAGAGAAAGGCTTTTAATACTGACTTATGGAGCTTTTGCTTTATCGTCGAAACGCACCATTTGAGCAATGGATGGTTTACCATGAGAGTCAACTTATTACTTCTTTCGCAAGAAAAGGGTTAATTGAAACTCAACAAAGGATTGTTTCTGAATTATTGCTTGACAAATTTCGATGAGACAACATTGCCTTTTGAATCCCAAATCCGAAGTAGATAAACACCCGCATTTAGCATCGAAACATCCAATGTTTTATTCGCTGAATTCAAGGCGATTGTGTTTACAGCTTCCTTTTGTAAGATTTTACCGTTCAGGTCGAGAATTTCGACCACATGTTGACCGTGATTTGACCAAGCAAAATGAACGGTTAATTCATCGCTTACTGGATTTGGATATATTCCAATCAATCCAATGTACTGCTCTTCTGTTCCTAAGGTTGAGCGTGGGCATTGCGGTGCAAGATCAATATCATATGCCGAAGAGGCCGTTGAAACGATCGTAGTTTCCTGTAGATTCATGGCTCCATCGTTCGAATAAAGCGATTTCCCCCAACTATAACTGGCATCAATTGCATCCAAGGTATTTACGAAGTACCAATCAGATTGAATGCGTTGAGAATTAATATCGAGAATAATGAATCCGTGATTTACAAGGTCGACATATTTAATGTGAGGATTTTCAATTTGCAAGAGAGGTCCTGCGTTGATCGGAAGTCCAGGAGAAGTAATGCTTGGAGTAACAAATTCGATTCCAACATTTGCCGCGCCATTTTCCAGATTGAATGCCCAACTCGTGTGAATATCCCCGGTGAGAACCGTAAAATTGTCTATGTTATTCTGCACAACAAAGTCCAATAAATTCTGTCTTTCTGCAGGATAACCATCCCATGCATCGTTGTTAATGGGAGTTCCAAACACTTCAATTGGCGCAAAAACAACCTGATTACCTAGTACTTTCCATGTTGCGGTGCTATTTAAAAGTTCATCTTCAAGCCATTCATATTGATCATCTCCAAGAAGTGTTCTGTCTGGGTCACTTTGATTCACTCCTTGCTCCTCTCTACCGTGCAATCTGGTATCGACCATGATTAAATCAAGCAGATTTCCGTAGTTGAACTTTCTAAAGATCTCAAGATTGGATGTTGATTTGGGTCGAATTGGGAGCCATTCAAAAAATGCCATTTGAGACGCTAATTTCCGATCTGCCCACTGCCCTTCCCCGACATTGTGGTTCTCTGCACCATCTTCATACGAATCATTCGCAGATTCATGGTCATCCCAAACACAAATCCACGGGAAATTTTGATGTAATTTCTGAAGTGCTTGATCCATGTGATAAACCGAATAGCGCAAACGGTAATCATTGAGGGTTAAAATTTCATGTGTTGGATCAAACACACGATCAACATTGGAATTAGGCGCGTATCCTCCTTCTTCATATTCGTAAATATAATCTCCCAACATCAAGATTGCCTCGACATCGTTTCGTTCAGCAAGTGCCTCGTATGCATTAAAATATCCGGCCTCCAAATTCGCACAAGAAACAACCGCAAATCGCAAACTATCAATCGTTGACGTTTCCAAAGGTGCTGTTTTCGTTCTTCCGCGCGGACTGAAATTCCCAAGAGCTTTAAATTCGTAATAGTAATAAGTCTGAGGCTCAAGTCCCGTCACATCAACCTTGACTGTATAATCAACTAAGGCATCCGTAGAGATTGATCCTTGAGCAACAATATTCGTCATTCCAGTATCCAATGCTACAGCATAATCGACATTTACAGGTAAGGTGAAATCATCAGGAGTAACACGCGTCCAAATAATGACACGATCACTGAGTGGATCTCCAGATGCCACATTGTGATAAAAAGGTTCTATGCAATCGAGCGGTGTGATACTCGTTTGGGCAAAATTTAGTGTTGGGAGTAAAAAAAGAAGTAGGGTTAGTCGTTTCATTGTTTCATCATTTTCTTGATTTCGGTAGCAGATTCAGTCGTGATTCTAATAGTATAGACTCCAGGTTCCAAGTTACTCACAGAAAGCGTCATTTCAGGTGACAATTCTTCACTCGAGACAACTAATTGTCCCAAAGCATTGAAAATCTGAAGACTTCCATTCGAAGAGAAATCGTAGCCAGAATGAATTGAAATTGAAACAATATCCCTTGTTGGATTCGGAAAAACTGTCCAACCAATAGAGATTTCACCTTCTTCTAGTCCAATATACCCGCAAACTTCCTCGTAAGATCCCGTTCCACTTGCAGTGAACCCTGTTCCACCATCAATGCTGACCGTAGGATTTACATTTGCTTCAGCACAATCGGCTACGTATATTTTTACACGACCTCCACTTCCACCGCCACCCGCAGCACCATCATTTCCAGCACCCGTAGATATTGAATGGTCACCACAGAAAAAATCAGTGTAATCACAAGAAATTCCAGCACCATTTGAGCCACCATTTCCGCCATCTCCACCAGAAGCAAGAAGGGTTCCTGTAATATCTGCCGTTCCAATCGCTTCTAAGAAAATTCCACCACCAGATCCACCACCTGCACCGGCGCCAGCTCCTGCACCAGCACTAAACGTGCGTTCATCACATCCGTTGCAAGGATCAGAACAGCAATCTGCAGTAGCATCGCCACTTCCTCCATTTCCACCATTGCTGCCAGCTTCACCCAACACTGAGATCGTACCTGAAATTTGCATTGTGTTATCAGCTTTCAAGAAAATCATTCCACCACCAGCTCCACCAGAAGATCCATTTGTTCCTAAATAATAAGATCGTCCTCCAGCTCCAGACCCTGCTCCACCAGATCCAATAGAAATATCTCGTTCAGTTACTGTTCCATATATTGGAGAGCTCGCTCCACCGATTCCTCCATTCCCCCCAACAATTGGGTACGAACCTTCAATTTGTAAATTATCGGTAGTTGCAGAATATGCTCCATCTCCACCAGTACCACCAATTGATGCTACTCCACCATAAGATGCACCAGAACCACCTCCGGAACCACCAGCACCGCCGATTACTCCAGCTTCATCCTGATTGTTCCCACAATATTGCTTCGATCCAGAACCATTCTCACCATTCGCTCCTGCCAGCCCTAATCCAGGACCTGATCCGTCTGCTCCTCCAAAACCGCCTTCTACTGCGATATTTCCAGAATTCCCAGGATCATTGCAAGAAGAAAGGGAACTTTCATGACCAGTTGCACTTGAAACTACAGCTCCTCGTGCTCCTCCAGCACCACCGATATACCCAGCATAATTTCCATCGATAGTTCCTTCAATCACGATGTCGGTTGCATAAATCTTTAATTCTCCACACCCATTTGTTTCATGGGAAGTGACAAAAACAGTAATCCCTACAGGCACGGTAAATGTACCATTGACAACATACGTTCCACTCATGATTAAGTCACTTGCTAATGTGTAACTCGATGGAATTTGTATTGAATCGCACTGTGCGCTTAATTGAAGCGATGAAAATGATGCTAATGCAAAAAGTAGAATTCTATTCATAACAATGGATTTTAATAGACCGGTTTAGATTTTTCGGCTTGAGTAAAAATACGCCATTCAATGGACTTGTAAGTACGTGTTGAGAAAAGGGCTCTGAAGTAGAAAATGATTGAATTAATCTTCCTTCGTAATCGTACAAATCAAATTCTTCAAAGAAGAAATCTCCAGATTGATTAATGGTGATCGTACCATCAAAGTAACTCGCGGACAGCCCGAAATCAGAAAACGCTACCGCCTCATTTGCGAGAAAGCCGCAACTATCATTCTGGAGGACGATTAAATTGAAGGTGTCAGTAATACAACTCTCAGAATCTGTTGCATAAATCGTTGCATTGGATAAAGCCGCAATCGTATAGATGGAATCAACTTGTCCACCAGGCTGCCAAGTCATTCCGAGCTCGGTCTCCCAAGAAGGCGAAAGTGTTACTTGTTCATTGATACATAAAACGACATCTTGCTGTCCTCCTGCATCTTTTATTATAGTGAAATGGTCGTATTCGAATCCTTCATCCGTTAAGAACGTTAAATCGAGGCGGTTTTTGTTCACATTTAAGAATAGCGCACCAACTTCCACAAAATACGAGCTCATCGCTGGATGTGGCCATTCTGAATCAACCCCACTTATTTTTCCTGCATTTCCAGCAACACAATAAACAGTCCCATCGTGTAATCCATTGGTGGATGATTTTTGATACGGACACTGAAAAGGATAATTCCCACTTCCAGTCATTTTCATGTGCTCTGGTCCGAAGGAATCTGAATCTCCCGTATGCCCGGAAATTAAAAAGCTACGTTCATAAGAATGAGAATGTCCATTCAATACAAGGTCGACATCGAATGCCTCAAGGATCGGTACAATTTCCTCTCGCATTTCGACTAATTCTCCGTCTAAGAAATTGTCATTATCTGAATCATGTGATCCTTTCGTATATGGTGGATGGTGCCAATACGCAACAACCCACGGCAATGTATTTGCGGTCAAATCATTTTGAAGCCACTGTGCCATTGCTGCAGAAGCAGAACGCGGTTCATCATATGAATCCAACGAGATGAAATGAACGTTTCCAAAATTATATGAGTAATACTTTTCCGTATTACTGGCCACTCCCCCAGCTTCTGCCTGAGTTGGGCAATCAAAAATTTCAAAATAAGCGGGAGAAGGCGAAAAGGGTAAATTATTATTGTAATCGTGATTCCCAGGACAGGGCCAAATGACCGAGTTTTCAATGATTTCATTGTATTTCCCGGCGAAAAAGTTGTTTTGATATTCCGAATCGAATCCACTTTGATAGGCATTATCTCCCAAAAGAATCACACCATCATAGTGTTGTCCCCTTGCGGCAACAACGGCATCTTTCACATCCAATTGCTCTTGATAACCCGTTCCACAATCGCCCAAAATGACAAACTCATAGCTCCCTTCATCTCCTTCAACTGGTAGTGTTTCAAAAAACAAATTTGGAGACTCCATTAGAACATTGCTATAACTCCCAATCGAATAAGCGTACATCGTTTCAGGAGTAAGCCCTGTAATTTTTACTGCGTGATTATAAGTGAATTCAGGAGTTACTTTGAAATCAGTGGGACCAGATGCTTGCAATCCAAAATTAACTCTGGAATCTGTTGGAAGATCGGTTCTCCATCGAACAATCATACTTGATTGGGTCGCTTGCTGAAGATAGGGACCACGGATAATTTGTGCAGAATTCGATTCATGCGCAATCATAAACAAGTTAAAACTCAAATCAGAACTGGAAGGAGAATCTTGGTGCACTTCGACTGCAAGCACATTAGGTCCGTTCTGTAAATAGCTCGCTGAAATATTTACGGCATGCCAATCATTCTCATTGGGCCAAGCAATCGTTCCCGATGCCGAAGTACCGTAAGAAATTGTCCCCGAAGGCATGTTCGAGCGCCAAACTTCAATACCATTGATGTAAACAACAGCGCCATCATCGCGCAACATATTCACTTCAAGGTGAGAAAATTGTTGAGGGTTATTTACGTTGAACTCGTGACGGAAATAAGTCGTAATGAATTTATTCGACGCATTAACGCCATAACTAACAACTGTATTTTCATCGCCCTCACCATAACCAAGTTCAGAATTTCCAGAGGGCCAGCTTGAAGAATTGAAGCCAAGATCTGCCCATGTAGAATTTCCAACATTCCCTTGGTCGAAAAATTTCCACATCGCTCCTTGAGGAAGCAACAAGGTCTGTGCACCAACAAATCCAGGAATGAGAACAAGAAAAATCAGTAAACTCTTCATAAGTAGGAAACTAGAACAAATTTAAATAATTCGAACCGCAGAAAAGCAAATTCTAGCTATTTTTTAATATATAGCAATACACTTAAGAAAATCGAGCGTATGAAAGTCGTGGACATTTATGCAAAAATGTGAATAAGTCTTCTTTCGGGTTCAGGGAAAAAGCGTTAAAACGTCGTACATTTGTGGTGCAGTAAAGAACATTTATGGTTACAATCAATCCATCAGAAATTCCAGTACCAAAACTCCATCATTATTTGTTAGGAGCGGTAGGCCCACGACCGATTGCTTTCGCTTCAACAGTAGATGAAGACGGAAACGATAATTTGGCGCCATTTAGTTTCTTTAATGTGTTCAGTGCAAATCCTCCGATCATGATTTTTTCTCCTGCGAGAAGTGGCCGGACGAATCAAACAAAGGATACTTATAACAATGTGAAGGTTGTTCCAGAAGTTGTGATTAACGTAGTTAATTATGATATCGTTCAACAAATGAGTTTGGCAAGTTCACCGTTCGCGTCTGACGTTAGTGAATTCGAAAAAGCAGGCTTTACGGCATTGGAATCTGAAACAATTCGACCAAAAAGAGTTGGTGAATCTCCTGTTCAATTTGAATGCAAAGTGATTGAAGTCAAAGAATTGGGAGATCAAGGAGGAGCAGGAAACTTGGTCATATGCGAAGTACTTCGGATTCACATCAACGAAGACGTTTTGGATGAGAAAGGAACGATAGATCAACATAAGATTGATCTTGTTTCACGAATGGGTGGAAATTGGTATTGTCGAGCAGATGAATCTTCCATGTTTGAAATCACTAAACCAATTACATCAATAGGAATTGGTTTTGATCAATTACCTGAGGACATTCGAACTAGCTCAATTTTAACGGGGAATGACCTAGGTCACCTTGCGGGAGTTGTGGAATTGCCAAACGAGACGGATGTAAATGAATACAAGCTCATTGAATTGAGTGATTTGTTCATCTCTTTGGAAGACAAACCAACTGAATTGGAGCATGAGCTTCACACTCGATCAAAAGAATTATTGACAGAAAACAAACTGGACGAAGCATGGATGACCTTGCTTGCGTTCAATAATGGGTAGCAAAAACAAATACAACAATTATATTATGTTTAAATTAACAGGAAGCGTGAAATTGATCAAGGATACTGTTCAGGTAACCGAGAAATTCGCGAAGAGAGAATTCGTTATCAACGATGCATCAAGCATGTACCCACAGGACATTAGTTTCCAAGCGGCACAAGATAAATGCTCAATGCTTGATGGAATTAACGAAGGTGAGCAGGTAGAAGTTTCCTTTAACTTACGTGGTCGCGAGTGGACAAGTCCACAAGGAGAAGTTAAATACTTCAACACCTTGGATGCATGGAGAATTGAAAAAGTTGGACAAGGAATGCCTCAAGGTGGACCATCTGACATGAATTTAGATGCAGCTCCTACAACTCCAACAACAGCTTCAACTGAAAGCGCAGAAGACGACGATCTACCGTTCTAGTTCGTAAATATTTCGTAATGAGGCTCCTACAAAGACTAATTTTTAGTACTTTGTGGGAGTTATCTTTACGAAATGAAGAATTACCTACTCCTCTTCGCTGTAACATTGATTTGTTCTGCTCCGTTGTTTGCGCAACAAGATGTAGAAAAAGTTGCTGCGAATTTTAAATTTAATTGGAATGAATACCTACTTCCAGAATGTTCATTCCTTATTTACCACGGCAGCGATGAATCGTATTTCATTGATTCGCTTGGTGAACGCGTTCCCAACCATTCATATTTAGATATTAAAACTGGTGGCAAGCACCATTTCATTGTTCAGGACAAAAGTGGATTCCATATTCTGGATACGAATTTGACATTCGTCACAAAGAAGGCGTATGATAACATTGAATTGAATTTTGGTTTGGAGATTGAATTGAGTTCAAAAGAGATAACCAGTTATTATACCTGGTTATCTGAAACAAAATCATACGGCTTTACAGATATTTCTCAGCCACCTCCACCTTGGGCAATGGCTCAAAAGCGAGAATACAATCTAGAACTCGGAAAAGTAAACGATGCGAGATTCAAGGCAAAGCGTATTGAAAAACTACGGATTGGAATTGACATGAGTCAAACCCTTAGTATTGGACAAAAAGGGAAGAATGTTCTTGTGAAAAAAGATGGTCTTGTTGTGTACAAAGGGCCATCAAAACCAATGCTCTTTTACGACTTCATGATCACAGGATCGAAAGCACCCCATTCTGTATATCATCCCATCTCAAAAAAACCAATCCTTGAAAATTGTGAACGATTCTGGTGTGTTGGTTCGTTCTTGGTTGTTTCCATCAAAGGAACATCTCAAAAACACATTCTATCAAATTCAGGAGAAGTGATTTTATCTTCAGTTGGAGAAATTCGCTATTACGATTATGAGTTTGGAGGTGAACGTTACTCATTCTTTTGTGATGGGAGATCTGTCATAAACACGAATGGCGACAAAATCTACCGATCTGATGGAGAACTGATTGGAATCGGCGAACACTACATTTATTCTGGTCACAGTGGTGGATACCTAGGAGACCTTTCTCACGAAGTCAAAATGAACTGTACCAACTTCTGTCGGATTGGGGAATTAACCGTTGGACAAATTGGAAGAAATAAATGGCGTCTATTTGACCCAAAATCTATCCTAATTAATCAGTTCGATGATTACTTCTTTGATGAAACAGATTCTTTATTGATCTGTACTGATGAAGCCAAAACCGCAATTTTCAATCCATATAATGGGAATATAGGCGAAGTATATCCTGTTGAAGTAAGAGCTAAACAAACAAGGCATGAAGCGGAGTGGAAATATTACTCCATTTCAAAAAGCAAGGAAGATGTTCATTTGGAAGGCCGTTTCGAGCCAAAAGAGGGAATATTGATCGAGCCAAAATACCGTAAAATTGAATGGCCAAAATCGATCAATTACTACATCGTGATTACACAATCAGGTTTGATTCGGTACCTCGATAGCGAAGGTCACGAATTATTTGATTGAATCGGGCGCCCCTTCCATTTTGGTCGATACGTCACCATTAGAATTCCTAAAATCAAGGAATATACTGGAAATGCTACTTCATAAATCGGAATTAAACACCATGTTAGGAATCGTTTAGTTCTCAAAAAGAAGGGCAAGAAGAAGATGAGGTCTAAGCCAATTTTCGCCGTTAACAGGATTGAAAAGTCGAACCAATTTCCGATAATCGCTGTATAAATCAACAATCCAAAAAAGACAATTGCAAAGAAGAACTGTCCAATTGCTGAAACAGTTGCCAGGGAATCGCCAATATCCGTTGTTTTACCAACCCACCGTAATCGTTGATCGATAAACTCTTTGAACGAATGAGGCGTATCCGTCCAAATTGCTACATTCAAATTTGATTCCAGCCTGATATCCTTTTGGTTCTTCCTGAAATCACGCAATAAATACGTGTCGTCACCACTTGCCATGTGCGCATGGGATTCCAAATCGTCTACCTCATCGAAGATTTGTTTTTTGAAAAGAAAATTTGCTCCACTTGAGAAAATCGGGCGCGTTATTCCCGAAAGACTAGTATTCAATCCATTCGCCAATACGACATCTAATTCATAAAACCACTCAATCGGCGATTTCCCAATCAAGATAGCTGGTAGAACATACATATCAGCTTCATCAAGTTCTTCGAGGGAATTGAAATAACTTGAACGGAACGATACATCCGCATCTAAGGTTAGAACATATTTCGTCTGACACTCATCAATTGCGGCTCTCAATGCCTGTTTTTTTCCAGATAGATCATCTGAAAGAGTTAGAATTTCAAACGGAAGGTCTCCCAATCGATCTTTGATCAATTTGGATGAATGATCGGTAGAATGGTCATCGATAAAAATAAACTTGTATGGCAGCTTCACCGAACTCAAAATACTCGTCAACAGATCATCCAAACGCTCCACTTCATTTCTGAAAGGAATTAAGACTGTAATTTCTTGGGCTAAGATATTTGATCCAGCATTCTTCTGTTTTGATTTTTTAAGGTGAAGTAAGAATCCACCTAAGATAACTCCCCCAATAATCAATCCGTAGACAATTAGATATATGACGATGATAAAACTCATTCTTTTGGTCGATCACAAATGATTAATCCAACTAGCGCTGGCCCCATGGAATTCACAAACCAAATGATCAGTGAAGCAAAGATTATAGAAAATTCATTCAATCCTAGCGCACCTAAAATACCCAAGGAAATGAATTCTTTCACCCCTAATTTACCAAGAAACAGAGAAGGAAACATTGTTGTAATCAGGTAAACTTGCCAAATCGCGATTATTAATCCGAATGACCATGTTTCTCCAAAGGAGTTGAGTATAAGCGATGATTGCAGCGTAAAAACGATAAAGCGCCCCATACTCCACCAGATTAAATCCCAACGAAATCGTGGATTGTCCTTCAAAATAGATTGACTAATCGCTAAAAACTTCGAGCGTTTGAACCATTTAAGTGGTAATTCAAGAAAGAAATAAAACACGAATGAAAGAACACAACCAAGCACAAAAACCGCTAGCAATTGCCAACTATCTCCAAATTGATAAATTTCCCCAACCGCAAAAACTGCGACTAGTCCGAAAATAAGCGTTGCTAATAATTGAGCGAAATTGGCAACCAACGTTAGAAATGTGATTGTTCCTCTATGTTCCTTATCGAAATAATAAAACCGTCCGACAAAATTCCCCATCATGTTTGGCGTAATCATACCAGTAACGAGCCCGGCAAAAAAGGAATGTACATTTCGCTTTTTATCATTGGAGATACCCATCAGTTGGAGTATGATTTTCCATTTCATGAAGGCCATCCATATGTTGGGAACAACTAGAACAACCGCAACGATGAACGATAAAGGGTTCTTAATCGAGAAATCTTCCCATTTATTAGCATCAATTCCCTTGAATTGTAAATAGATCACATATCCGACCACCACAAACAAGATCAGCTTAATGAAAAAGAAGATTACAGATTGTTTTTTATTAGTTTTAAGCAACGAAGAGATTTTAATGGTTGAAGATAAAATAATTCTAGGAATTGACCCCGGAACGACTGTAATGGGCTACGGCTTAATACACGTCAAAGGGAAGAAGGTTGAAATGATAAACTTTGGAGTTATTGAACTTAAAAAATTGCAGACGCACCCCGATAAACTGAAACGCATATTCGATCGTTTGGATGGGCTCATCAGGGAATTCAAACCAGATGAAATGGCAATTGAAGCACCGTTTTTTGGTAAAAATGTTCAATCCATGCTAAAGCTTGGTCGTGCACAAGGAGTTGCCATTGCCACTGCACTTTTGCACAATATTCCATTTGAAGAATACACACCGCGTCGAATTAAACAAGCCATTACTGGTTCTGGAGCGGCATCGAAAGAACAAGTCGCGATTATGTTGCAACAACTTCTGAAGTTTAAAGAAATGCCAAAATATTTAGATGCAACCGATGGACTTGGTGTCGCGGTTTGTCATCACTATTCAAAAGGAATTGGAGAGCACAATAAAGCATCAAGCTCAAATTGGGCGAGCTTTGTGAAGAATAATCCAGGCAGAAAAAAAACAGTTTAAAACAAACAAGCATGGCGTACATTGATGTTGTAGAATACGATGAATCAGAAGGGAAGCTTCGAGATATCTATGATAATTTAATTGTAAGCCGAGGAAAACTGGCGGATGTCCATATGATTCAAAGCTTGAACCCTGAATCGATTGTAAATCACATGGATTTATACATGACAATCATGTTTGGGAAATCACCATTGCGAAGAGTTCAGCGTGAAATGATTGCCGTAGTCGTTTCAAAAAGCAATGATTGTGATTATTGTCAAATGCATCATGCTTCAGCGGTGAATCATTATTGGAAGGATGAAATCAAAACGGAACAGCTTAAAGCGGATTACTCACAACTGGAATTATCAGAAGTTGATATGGAGCTTTGTCATTTCGCGAAGAAATTGACTCAAAACCCGAATCACAAAAATCAAGAATCAATTGAAAAATTAAAAAAATTGGGACTTCCAGACCGAGCGATTCTCGACGCTACTTTGGTTATTTCCTATTTCAATTTTGTGAATCGAATTGTTTTGGGACTTGGGTTGAACGTGAATGAAAATGAATTGGAAGGATATAACTACGATTAGATGAAAGTGAAACCAACTTTTGATGAATACATTCTGAAATCTGAGGAATTCGCGCAACCGATACTAATCTATCTACGCGAATTGATTCATCGCACTTGTCCAGCTATTCAGGAACAACTAAAATGGAACTTTCCTTGTTTTGTCTATAAAGGATCGAACCTCGTTTATATGGCAGGATTCAAACAACACGCGACATTTGGATTTGGTCTTGCCCAACAAATGACGGATTCTCAAAAAGTATTCATTCAAGGAGAAAAAACAGGAATGGGGAATTTCGGAAAGCTCACTTCAATTCAAGAACTGCCATCAGAAGAAATTCTTATTGACTATTTACATGAAGCTATGCTTCTCCATGACCAAGGGGTAAAACAAGCTCAAAACACTAGAACGATCACGAAGCTCGAAGTTCCCTCAATATTCAAAAATGCCTTGGAACGTGAAAACATTTCAGCACAATTCGAATCATTCAGTACATCACAAAGAAATGACTACGTTGAGTGGATTTCTGAAGCAAAAACTGAGACAACCCGAGACAAGCGGATCACGCAAGCCATAGAATGGATATCAGAAGGGAAGCCAAGAAATTGGAAGTACATGAAATCTTGGAAGGGGAAAGCCTAAAAAGAATATCCCCGTTCTATCTATCGGATCATGTTAACATGCCCAGTATCGACGTGACGTTTATCACTCATCAACTCTTTGAATTCTACTTTCCATGTGTACGTCCCATCTTGAACTAGCACTCCTTTATAAGTTCCATCCCAACCAATTGTAACATCGCGCGATTCAAAAATGACTACGCCCCATCGATTGAAAATGAGCAATTCAAAATCATACGGATCGTAACCACTAGTGARAACAGCTTGGAATGTTTGATTCACACTATTTCCATCTGGCGTAAACGTATTCGGGATGTAATAAATAAGAACATCCTCGATTTGAACGATGTATTGAATTGTATCTGCACAAACACCATTGTTCGCAATTAAGATTACAGTATACGCTGCGCTTCCACCATCTGGGAATGAATGAAAAGGATCTGTTACTGTACTGGTTGCACTTGCATCTCCAAAATCCCATACATACGATGTGGCATCTATCGATTGGTTTTCAAACTGAACTTCTGAATCGAGGACATCAAAACCGCTTCCAAAGGTAAATTCTGCGGTGGGTTGTTCGTACACTGAAATGTAATCTGTATACGTCACATCATCCGTACACCCATTCGCATCAGTAATATTCAAGCTAACGGTGTAAAGTCCAGCATTGCCGTAAATATGATCAACACTACCACAGCCCGTTCCAGTTTGTCCATCACCAAAGTCCCATTCACATAGAGTTGAAGCTCCAGTAGAAATGTTAGTAAAGACAACACTCAAAGGATCACATCCATCTAGGACATCCGCTGAAAATGCCGCAACAGGATTTGGGTTAACCGTAATTAAAACATCATCTGAACTAATACAACCATCAACACTTGTCGCGTTAACCGTACAGATAGTCGTCGCAGCAGGTGTGAAACTAACGCCATCAATAATGCCATTGTTCCAAACAATTATGGCTCCTGAAGGATTTAGTGCGGTAAGTATCGTACTCTCTCCTTCACACAAGGATTCGTCGAGTCCAGCATTAATAATTGGCACAAGATTCACGGTAAGGTTCGTAACAATCGTGCTATCACAACCGTTGGCCGAAGCAAATACTGAAGAATAAGTCTCGTCGACAAGAATAGGATCATGAACTGTTCCATCTGGGAATGTATATGCATCTCCTTCACAGATTGAAATATTCTGAATAGTGGAATAAATTGGCAACATGGTAATATTGGTCACAATAACAGAATCACATCCATTTGCAGTCGTCAAATTACTTGTATGTGCAGTACTAGCGATAATCACCTCAACAAATCCATCTGGATATGTATGACTCTCATTCTCACAAACATCAATGTTAGAAACGATGTTGAACTCAGGATTCATTGTGACATTTGTTGTAACCGTTGAATCACAGCCAGCCACAGTTATTAAGTTACTAACGTGAATTGTATTGACCAAAATCACTTCGGAAACACCATCTGGATATGTGTACGTATCATTTTCACATGCTTCAACACTTTGTATTACGGAAATTACTGGATTCACTGTAATTGTATCGGTTGCTCCACTCAATTGTGGGCAGGCTCCATCATTTATAGAATCCAAGACAATCGTGACCTCAGTAATTGCGCCAACTATTGTGACATCAGCTGTTCCTCCAACGAGTGTAGTCGTTGTTAATGCACCTCCGCCGATGGAATACGAAACGATTGCACCTGGTGTCCCTGTTAATGTGAATATGGCATCATTTCCTGTACATATGGGACTGTTTGTTGTAATAGCTACAGTTGGAAGAGGAAGTACAACTACTATTTCAGTATCCGTTAAAAACTCGATACATGTACCATTATCTATTGAAACGAGGTACATCGTTAAGTCTGATGTGACGTTTAAGACTGTAAGATACATTGTATCACTGGTGAAGAATAAGGTTGAGTTAGCACCACCAAAGTTATACGTCAATGTTGAAGCGTCATGTCCTTCAATGATAAAGTAAGCTGAATCACCTGAACAAATTGGGCCATTTGGCGTAACATTTACATCAGCATTTTCAAATTCAGGAATATCAAACGTGATTGAAGATGAACAACCAAGAGCGTCCGTAACAGTTACTGTGTAAATTCCTGCTGGCATCAATGTTCGACTAGCAGGTCCAACTCCAATATCTGACCACGAATAAGTATATGGACCTGTTCCACCTGAGGTAGCGACTGTTACTGTTCCGTCATTCTCACCTTCACATGTTCCAGTAAGTAATTGAACGTAAACGATTGGAGTTGTTGCAGAAGGTAAAACATCAATGCTATCGCTCACAGAACAGCCAGAAACTGCGTCTGTGACAGTTACTGCGTAATTTCCAACTGCCAAGCCTACTATCGTCGAGCTTGTTGTTGCATTTGTCGTTGAGCCATTATCCCAAACAAAATTAAAGATTCCGGGATTACTTGTTGTTGCCGTAGCGGTTCCATCGTTTGAACAAAGAACAGGGCTCGATGACAAAGTGAAATTTGGAAGAGGATTAACTGTAACAGTAAAAGAGACCGAAACTGGACATGAAACAATCGTTTGTCCCCCGCCTGTTATGGATGAATAAACACTTGCTGTATATGTAGTTGTCGTTATTGGATTTACACTAATACTTCCCGTCACTACTGGGACACTATTCGTCAGTGGACTCCAAACGATTGAATCTGTAGCCGTCAATCCCATAAGTGAAAGCACTGCTGATTCTCCTTCACAAATAGTAAGATCACCAGATCCTATTGAACTGGAAACAGGAACAACATAGAGATAAACGGTATCATTTGGAGACAAGCCACAACAATCAGTTGTCATGTTCATGAGAATTTCATAGAATCCGGGTGTGTTGAATTGGCTCGAAACTACCTGCTGATTTCCGGGGTTTGGAATTGCTCCATCAAAGTCCCACGTATAAATATCTGCATAATAAAGGCTTTCAAACGAGGCAAAATCTCCTTGACATACGACAAACGTATCTACTCCGAGAGTTGGGGCATTTGATACAATTTCAGGATCAATACTTCCGAAAGCAACATTGTGAAAACCAGCATAGGTATTTACACCCGCTATGATATCATAACGATCGATTACATTAAACTGAGTAATCACAGATACTCCAGTTGGAGATTGTGGTGTTGCATTTGCCGTAAAATTCCAAGTTGCTGCAGCTGGGGTAACAAAATTGACATCTGTATCAACACAATTAACATTTGAAGCTGTGATTACTGGTTGTGCGGCTAAATTAAAGTTCGCATCATTCGTCGTCAACACTGCTCCTCCACCGAAGTAAATTTGTTGAGTTTGACCAGAAGCTCCGTTTCCTCCAGGACCACCAATTCCACCAGAACCACCAGAACCGCCATCTCCACCACAACCAACTTCACTTCCAGTATAATTACTCCCGTTTCCACCAGTTCCTCCAGTTCCACCGGCCCCTCCGTTACCACCATTCCCACCTACACCAACTGGTCCAGCTGTAAAATTCGAATTTAGGATAATACCATTAGTTCCATTGAGGTAGAGATATGCTGGGTATGAAGACCCGCCTCCTAATCCACCAAATCCTCCAGTTCCTGCTTGGCCGCCGCCACCGCCACCACCGCCACCAGAACCATGACCGTCAATACAGAAAAAGCCTCCTTCTCCTGCACCACCACCACCGCCACCGCCGCCAGCACCACCAGTACCATTCGTCCCAGAACCACCTGTTCCTCCTGGAACCCAAAAACCTCCTAAATGCGACCCTGAAGGTCCTGTTACTCCAGTTGTTCCATTCGTCCCATTTGCCGCGTTCTGTCCATTCGTTCCGGATTCACTCGAACCACAATTCACACTACCATTACATCCACTTTCTTGTCCAGGTAATCCGCCAACACCTAATGCACCTGCGCCATTTCCGCCAAATCCACCATCAGTGTCTTCACCACCGCCAGAACCGCCACCGCCACCGCCGCCGCCATTAATTCCTATTGCAATAACACCTGCTGATCCGTTAAATGCGTTTGTGCTATTTCCTGCTCCGCCTAATCCTCCAGCAGCTCCGCCAGCTCCAACACCACCATTTCCTCCTCCGCCACCACTGTTATCATCATCATTGTCGCCTGCCTGTCCAGTATTTCCATTTGCACCATTGAGTCCATTCGCTCCAGCAAATCCAGTTCCTCCTTGAGCCGCTGCACCAGAAATAACTTGACAGCGAACAATATTGTAATCCGAACAAGCAGTTAAGTGCAAACCATAGGTTGACATTCCAGGTAAATTTGCATTGGCCGTCGTGATCGTTAAATCTTGCAATCTAAATCCAGTACTTCCGTTCGCATAAAAAGCCACTAAGCGCTGGGCATTTAAGGCTCCTTCAGAATTAGCAGTAGTTCGATTAATTGTTGTCGCTCCAGGAGTACTAACCTTCGTCCAAGCACTACCTTCCTGGAATCCACCCTCCATGGTTACATAGCTTCCAATGGTTAATGGGTTATCAATATTATAGGTCCCTGTAGCAATTTTAATAATAGCATCATTACAGGCAGCACGAGCCATACCTTCTTCTAGTGATGTTGGATCAGCTTGTGTACCAGCAGATGCAATAGTTCCAGTCGTTGAAACATAAATATTTACACAACTTGGCAATGCTGGAGGTGCTCCAACAGTTAAGAAAGTCGTATCAGAAGATTGACAACCTGTCAATGGATTGGTCACAACAAGTATATATGGGTATGTTCCAGAAGCATTGGGTACAGAAATATTCATTGTAGATTGCGAACCTGAAACAGTACCTGATCCTAGGGCAACCATACTTGGATCAAACCACTCGAACTGCATCCCAACTTGATTCGTTGTTCCTGAAAGCAGAAACCCTGATCCACCACAAACATCTGCAGTAGAAGGAAATGCATTCGCACTTGGATCTGATAAAACTGTAATCGTCACAGCGTCCTGAGATGAACACCCATCTGTATATGTTAAAGTAACGGTATAAGAAGTTGTTGTGATTGGACTAGCATCTGTCGTTGCCACGTTTGGCGTTGATAGGTCTGTGACCGGTGTCCAATCATAGGAAACACCATTTACTGATGTCGTAGTAGCATTTAATGTAACCGTTTCACCTGCACAAATACTAAGATCTGGTCCAGCATTTACTGGATCATTTGGATTCGGAACAACATGAATTGTAAATAAAATTGAATTTTGACCTATGAGAGGACATGCGTCATCTTCAGCTGTTATTGAAAACGAATAATCTCCAGAAGGATTTGTTCCACTGCTCCAGCAAAACGTTCCTGATGGACTTACGACTGTTCCTGTTTGAGTGAAAATTGCTCCTGGAATAGATCCAGCATAGCTTAAACTCAAATTTTGTCCTACATCAGGATCGGTACCAAATATGTCAAAGCATATTGATGTCCCTTGGCAAATTGTCACCTCATAAACACCAGGTACATTATTGATTCCTGAAACCAAGGGAAGGTTATTGTTACAGTTTCGAATTACAAATTGAATATCGCGCATGATCGAACCAATGAGCACACCATTTCTGTATTCTTCAATTAAAATTGTTACAACTGCAACTTGCGCCACATTTGGAGTGAAGGTAATCTGTCCAGTAGTTGGATCTAATACCAAAGGAACCGTAAATGGATTTACTCCACTAAATCCTCCAGCATAATTGACATTTGTAGCAGCTGTTTGCATTCCACTTATCAATGAATAGACCAATACATCACCATCTGCATCGAAGGCCAATTGTTGGAAATTGATCGTTTGACCGACACATCCAAAAAATTGTGGTGGGCTTGAAAAAGAAGGCGAAGAATTTCCTCCTGTCGTGTTGTCTAAATGAGCTTCAATATAAATAGATTGATTTCCAGGCGAGGTGAGATTTGTAATGGCCGAATTCCTACAGCAACTTTCTGTTGAAAGCACCCAATCAGTACATCCCGGAGGTAAGGTTAAAGTGCCCTGAAAAACCAATAACTGAATCCCCAAACTTCCACCACCACCACACGCACTTGGTTCTGTAGGGCAAAGTGGTGTTACTTCGGTTGTTGACTGTAGGTTGAGTATAATACTCGCGTTCACCCCACATGCTGCAGAAGAATAATTTACAATCTGCGTTGGACCTACCGAAACACCATTGCAATCGCGATACACAGTAAATGTAACGAGGTATTGATTTGGACCAGTATATGAAAATGTCAATTCACCACCAGAATAATGTGATGCATTCGCGGAAAAGCTAATACCTAAAAACAACAGGCAGAAAAGCGCAACTCGCTTTAGGTTAAAGGCGTGTAGAAGTTTCATTTTCGTTTTTTTGTAGCAGTTGTCTCCAACTTTTAATCGTAAACAAGACGTAGATATAAATCTTACGTTGTTCGTTCTTCTAAAATACAAAAAAGAAAACTCTATTTTGGAAATACACTTTGATTCTGAAAAGATAAAAAAACTGGTCTTCAAGCTTTCATTCTACCCAGCTTAACTGGTTTCTAGAGCTTGTTTATTTCCTCGGATTTACTCTCTGCTTCGAGCTTTCCGAGTTCTTCATTCATCTGATCCAATGACTCAGTATAGATTTTTTTCATCTCATCTTGGCGAGAACCGTAATAGTCCATTGCAGATTCGAAAGAAACCCGATCCAGATTATATGTTGAGAGAAGTGAATCTCCAGAACGCTCCATTACTTTGTAATACTTTGAAACTTGTCCATAATTCGCCTGAACATGTGCCTCCAACTTCATCATTTCTTTGAGAACAGTCACCATTTTATCCCTTGGGATCAAATTTTCAGGTTCTGGAATTCGCTCGATACTACGTGAGCATGAAGAAATGACGATTACAAGCGATATGAATGCAAATCGAATCATCTATTGAATAGTAATCGGCTACCGATTGTTCCGTCTAAAACTAAGCCATTGCGATAAACCATGTTTCCATTCACGAAAGTCATCGCTATGCTATTTGAGAAAGTGACTCCTTCAAAAGGAGACCAACCACATTTGTAAAGGATGTTTTCTTTGGTTACTGCATAATTTTGAGATGGATCAACCACCACTAGATCTGCAAAATACCCTTCGCGAATATATCCTCGTTCTTCAACTTTAAAAAGGATTGCTGGAGCATGCGCCATTTTTTCAACCACTCGTTCTATTGAGATCTTCTTTTGCTCTACTCTTTCCAACATCGCCAGTAAACCATGTTGAACCAAAGGACCTCCAGAAGGAGCATTGAGGTATGAATTTTCTTTTTCCTCAATTGTGTGAGGAGCGTGATCAGTTGCGATCACATCAATTTTATTATCGAGAACTGCCTGAAATATTGCATCACGATCGCTTGCTTTCTTTACGGCAGGATTCCACTTGATGTACGTTCCTTTCTCGGCATAATCTTCCTCAGAAAACCACATGTGGTGAATACAAGCTTCAGCCGTGATTTTCTTTTGTTCTAATGGAATTGTATTATCAAATAATTCCAATTCTTTCGCCGTACTAATGTGAAAAACATGCAGACGACTACCATACTTCTTTGCAAGTTCTACAGCCGCAGATGAGCTTAAATAACACGCTTCTTCACTTCGAATAAGAGGGTGCATACTCATTGGAATATTATCACCATATTTCTCCTTTGCTGCTTTCAAGTTCGCTTGAATGGTTCCTTCATCTTCACAATGCGTGATGAGTTGATGATCCAATTGAAAGATTTCTTGCAATGTTGAGCGTTCATCAACCAACATATTTCCTGTCGAGGATCCCATGAATATTTTGATCCCAGCCACCTCTCTCTTGCTCACCTTTTTCAACTCTTCGAGGTTGTCATTGGTCGCCCCCATGTTGAAGCTATAGTTCGCGATAGAGACTTCACTTGCTCGTTGATACTTCTTCTCTAATTCTACAATGGTTGTCGCAGCCGGATTTGTGTTCGGTTGTTCCATATATGAAGTAATCCCGCCAGCCACTGCCGCTCTGGATTCTGATCTGATATCGCCTTTATGCGTCAAGCCAGGTTCACGAAAATGCACTTGATCATCAATACACCCAGGTAGAATTAACTTCCCCGTTACATCGATCTCTTCGGCATTCATTTCATTTGAGATGGTCGAAGCGATTTTTTCAATTCGACCATTTTTTATTAAGATATCAGCTACAAACTGCTGACCTTCATTTACAATCGTTCCCGATTTGAGGATAGTTGTTGAACTCATAATTTCATTCGGCGCATTTTCCAAACTCCAAAAAATGCTTCTTTAAAGATTCCTGTAGTCATTTTAGATTCTCCAAAAACACGATCCACGAATGTGATAGGCACTTCGGTGATTTTAAATCCGTGTTTTTTTGCTGCATATTTCATACAAATCTGAAAGGCATATCCTTTGAACGTTACACCATCCAGATTAATTTTACTCAAAACTTCACTACGATAACATTTAAACCCTGCGGTTGTATCTTTAATTCTGATCCAAAGAATCATTCTTACATAGACACTTGCGAAGTAGGACATCAAAATTCGCTTCAATGGCCAATTGCTGATTTTCCCACCTTTGACATATCGTGACCCAATACTTACATCAGCACCATCAATATGACAGGCATTATACAATCGAATCAAATCATCAGGATTATGCGAAAAATCACAGTCCATCTCAAAAACATAGGAATAATTGTGTTTAAGAGACCATTTGAATCCGTGGATGTAAGCCGTTCCAAGTCCCATTTTCCCTTCACGTTCTTCAATGTGAATTCGCCCTGGATACTTGTTCATTAAGCGCTTGATGATTGTTGCTGTTTGATCCGGAGAATTGTCGTCAACGAAGAGAATATGGAAGTCCTTTTCCAATGACATCACCTTTTCGGTCATGCGCTCAACATTTTCGTCTTCATTATACGTAGGTATTATTACTATGGTATCTGACACTTCTCTCAATTATCGTGTCGCTAAAATAAGTATTAATACCATATGACCATGTAGCTCGTTTCATTTCTAGTCATTGTTCTATCTTTACATTAACATTTTTTGCAATATTCATGCTCCGTATCCTGTTTTGTCTTTTATTTCCCACCTTGGTTTTCGGTCAAGATTCGAAAAACATAGAATTGCTTGATCGATGGTTCGAGGATTCAATTTTGGTGAATTCATCTCAGATTCGTTACAATGAATGCTGGGGATTTGTTCAAGACGGAAACGAATATGCTATTGCCGGATCAACTGAAGGCACCCATTTCTTTAAACTCACTTCTGAGAACTCTTTTGAACCTGTCGGCTTCGTTCAAGGAAATTATGTGAGCTCACTCGTCGTTCACCGCGATTTTAAATCATACCGCAACTATATTTATGGTGTATGCGATGAAGGCTTGAGCAGTTTGCAAATTATCGATGTATCAACTTTACCGAACTCCGTTTCTCTAGTAACAGAAGATTCAATCAACTTTGCACGTGCTCACAACATTTTCATCGACACAACAAATGCTCTGTTATATGCCTGTTCTGTCAGTCCATCCAATTCAGGAACAGTCCTCGCTCCTTATTCAATGCAAGTGTATTCGCTCGTAGATCCTCTAAACCCAAGTTTACTGTACACAGGACCAAATGACATTCCGGAGGTGCATGACGCGTATGTTCGCAACAACATTGCCTATTTAAACTGTGGATTTGACGGATTTCGTGTCTATGATTTCTCTAACCCAAGTGCACCGCTCTTTATTCAGAACATGAATTTTTATCAGGAACAAGGTTACAATCACCAAGGTTGGTTGTCTCCTGATGGTAGCAAGTATGTCTTTGCTGATGAAACGAATGGAAAGAAATTGAAGTTCTGTCTTGTAGACAATAATTTACTGACAATTGAATCGTATTTCGGGACGAACTTTCTTGAAAACAGCGTCCCACACAACATCGTGTTATCGAATGAATTTGCGTATGTCGCTTATTACAATGAGGGCATTAGGATTTACGACATGCGTGAACTTCCGCCAGTCGAAATTGCTCACTATGACACCCACCCACAGGAAGAAGGACTTTTTACTATGAGGGGAGCCTGGGGAATTTACCCTGAACTGCCGTCAGGTCGAATTATCGTTTCAGATCGAATGAACGGATTATTTCTGTTCGACTTCAAGGAAGAGCTCTTCCTACCTACTATTTACAATGACCTATTGATCTTTCCAAATCCAATTGAGCAAGGAAGTACAATTCAATTTAGATTAATGAATTCTAAAGTGAATGAATTTACTTATACGATAGTTGATATGGCTGGAAAAGTAGTTGTCGATGGTTCTGTTACCAAGCAAAATTATGCTGAAGTCGACAAATTACTTTCCGTTGGGGTTTATTCCTTGAATGTGAACTATGAAAACTATTTAGGCGATACAATTGAATTGCAGGAAAAAATCATGATTTACTAATCTCTTCGACAGCATCCTTGATTAAGTCAGCCTCGTATCCCTTTGTATTCAAAAATCGGTAAAGCTTCATTTTTTTCTTAAATGGGTCATTTTCATTTGATAGGTCCCACTTTCGCTGTGCAAGATGAATCAAATTTGCCCAATATTCATCCAAATCAATTCCCTTTAAGGCTTTATCAATGGAATAATTAGAGATCATTTTCTTCTTAAGTTCAACTCGGATCTTGATCTTTCCCCAGCGCTTGATACGCGTTCTTCCAGACGTAAATGCTGCTGCAAATCGTTCTTCATTGAGAAAGTTAGTTGAAATTAATTCTGCTAGTAGTCGGTCTTGATCTTCTCGATCAATGAACCATAGGTTCATCTTTTTTATGAGCTCGAATGAGCATCGCTCTTGGTAAGCACAAAGCGCTTCTAATCGCGCTTTGGCTTCCAATAAGGAGTATTTACGCTCCGACTTCATGTCAGAGCGTAATTTCTTCGTCCTTTTTATTTACAAATGAGTATTGCAGCAAGTGATTCGCTGAATTTCCACGAACGGGAACCCATTTTTTGTATTTAAAGAACCATTTAATTTGTTTCGATATTAATCCTTTCTTGAAAAATGCTTCCAGGTATGGGTGCACATTCAAGGTAAGATCTTTTTCGTTCTTTGTACTGAGTAAGTATTTCAAGTTACTCTCGATTTCCTCTGCAAAAAGAATAGACGCTTGCACCTCTCCAGTTCCGTTGCACGTAGGACATTTCTCCGATGTTGTGATATCCGTTTCAGGACGAACGCGCTGGCGTGTAATCTCAACAACTCCAAATTTTGATGGAGGGATAATGTTATGCTTCGCTCTGTCATTGCTCATCGCTGCTTTCAACGTATTGAACAACTCCTTGTTATTTGCGCGATCATGCATATCGATAAAATCGATACAAACAATCCCACCCATATCTCTCAACTGAAGAACCCGCGCAATTTCTTTTGCTGCTTCTATATTTGTTGAGAACGCGTTACTTTCTTGTCCATCAGCACCTTTTCGATTCCCACTATTTACATCAACGACGTGCATCGCTTCGGTATGCTCAATAATGAGATAACCTCCACTAGGCAATGGTACTTTTTTACCGAAAAGCGCTTTGATCTGTTTATTGATTCCAAAACGTTCGAAGATCGCATTTTTTCCATCATAGTGTTTGACCATTTTCTCTCTACCAGGAGCAATTCCAGAGACGTACTCTGTTATACTCGCAGCTAGTACAGGGTCATTAACATGGATGTTAGAAAAATCAGCGTTTAGTAAATCACGCAAGATCGTGGATGTTTTATCCATTTCACCGAGAACCCTAGAAGGCGGTTTGGCCGTTTTAAGGTTGTCATGCATGTTTTTCCACTTCTCAATCAGGTTTCTAAGGTCTTGATCGACAAGTTCGACCTTTTTCCCTTTAGCAACCGTTCTGATTATGACACCAAAGTTTTTCGGTTTAATTCCAGCCACAACTTCCTTTAAACGCTTGCGCTCTTCAGGATCTTTAATTTTTTGTGAAATGGAAACTTTATTCGAGAAAGGTACTAATACAAGGTATCTACCTGCTAAAGTAATCTCAGCACAAAGCCTAGGGCCTTTCGAGGAGATTGGTTCTTTTGCAATCTGTACCAAAATTGGTGATGAAGAAGATACGACTTCGTTAATCTTTCCGTCTTTCGGAATATCCTTCTCTGATTTAAAATATAGCAAATCTGCTACATTCTGCTTGTTCCGCAATGAATCGCGACTAAACTTATTAAGTGAATTGAACTGCGGACCTAAATCGAGATAATGCAAAAATGCATCCTTCTCGTATCCCACATCTACAAAAGCGGCATTTAAACTTGGAACGATTTTACGAACGCGACCGAGGTAAATATCACCCACAGCAAATTCTGCATTCCCTTGTTCCTCATGCAACTCAATAAGCTTACCGTCATCGAGCAGAGCAAGCCAGATGCCATTTCTTCTGGCATCGACTACTAATTCTAAACTCACGAAAGCTTAATTTTAATGAATAAAAAGAAAACTTAGTGGTTATATCAACCACTAAGTTTTCACTAGTACGTTAAAAAAAAGACTATTTCTTTTTCTTGTGACGATTTTTTCTAAGTCTCTTTTTACGCTTGTGCGTAGACATCTTATGTCTTTTTCTTTTTTTACCACTTGGCATAACCGTATATTTTATATCTATTTAACTTCTTAGTTCTAGCTTCTTCACGAGAGTGAAAAAAAGCACCCCTGTTTTTAGACAGGAGTGCAAAGATAATAAATTCGATTGAATTCTACGAATCCTTAACGAATTAAAGTCTTATTTTACTTTCACCTTCCCTTTCACGTCCTCAACAAACGTTTTCGCTGGTTTAAATGCGGGCACATTATGTGCCGGAATGATGATTGCAGTGTTTTTTGAGATATTTCTACCAGTTTTTTCTGCTCTCTCTTTCACAATGAAACTCCCAAATCCACGTAAGTAAACGTTTTGCCCTGATGCTAATGATCCTTTAATCGATTGCATAAATGCCTCAACAGCTTTTAACGCTTCAACTCTCTCTAATCCTGTTTCTTCAACAATGTCTGCTACAATATCTGCTTTTGTCATAACTAATATATAATTTATTCTTTCCTTGCTTAAAGCGCTCAAAAATAAGTTTCTAATGTGTTTAATGCTTAGTTTTGTCCAACAAATTTTTGATTTTTCCCTGAATGGCTGAATTTCATCTACTAATAGCCGATTGGTATAGACAAAACCATCGAGAACTTCCTTGGCGCGACACGAAAAATCCCTATTTCATCTGGTTATCGGAAATAATCATGCAGCAAACGCGCATTGAACAGGGTCTGAATTACTATTTAAAATTCACAAACGCCTATCCAACCATTCAAAATTTAGCAAATGCTTCTGAGCAGGACGTCCTGAATAATTGGCAAGGTTTAGGCTATTATAGCAGAGCAAGAAACCTTCATTTTTCAGCAAAATTTGTGGTAAACGAATTAAACGGCAAATTTCCTGCTACCTACAATGAAATCATGCAACTGAAGGGAGTTGGAACATATACAGCCGCGGCCGTTGCATCTTTTGCATACAACGAACGTTGCGCAGTTGTCGATGGGAATGTTTACCGATTTTTAAGTCGTTTATTTGATATTGCCACACCAATCGACTCAACCCAGGGTAAAAAGGAATTTCAACTTTTAGCAGATGAGTTAATAAAGAAAGCTGATCCTGGAACTCACAACCAAGCCATGATGGAAATGGGATCATTAATTTGCTCTCCAAAACCGGATTGCGAAGCTTGTCCTGTTCAAGTTCATTGCCTAGCATTAAAGAATAAGACAATTAGTGAGCGACCAATAAAATCAAAAAAGACGAAAGTTCGCGATCGTTACTTCCACTACCTCGTTCATTCATTTGATGGAAAAACAATCATCACTAAACGCACAGAAAAGGGCATTTGGCAGAACATGTATCAATTTCCTTTAATCGAAACAGAGAGCGCCGAAACACCCCGTACAATTTCAAACGAAATCAGTTTTTCTTCAGAAGTTCAAAAGCACATTTTGAGTCATCAGCGCATTTTCGCAGTATTTCACCATATAGATAATGCTCCAAAAACTCTTGATTCAGATCATTTGGAAATTAACAAAGTTGAAATTCAGGATTACCCACTACCAAGAATCATTGATCGATATCTTGAAGATACTGCAAACCAATAATCTATTTTTAGTACATTTAGGTATATTTGCTTTAATATCAAACTATGGCAGGAAGTGTTAACAAAGTGATTCTAATTGGAAACCTCGGTAAAGACCCTGAGGTTAGGCATCTTGAAAATGGAGCGGTAGTCGCTAATTTCTCAATTGCCACATCAGAAACATACACTGATCGTATAACTGGTGAGCGTCGAGAAAATACTGATTGGCATGACATCGTGTTATGGAGAGGTCTGGCTGAAATTGCTGAGAAATACCTGAGAAAGGGGCAAAAAGTCTATGTTGAAGGAAAGTTGAAGAAACGATCTTGGCAAGACAAAGAAGGCAATACACGCTACGCCACTGAAATTGTAGCAGATGAGTTAACAATGTTATCTCGCGCAGATCAAAACACACCAACATCTAATGCTCCTTACAGCTCAGCTGGAACACCAGAAAAGCCAAGTAAGGTTGATGATATTATTAACAAAGACTCGGATGACCTTCCGTTTTAATTATCGTTCATGACTTCAAGTGACCCCCTGAGTATTCAGCCCCTAGTTCTAGACCAAGTATCGAGTTCAGGGGCACAACTAGCCGAATTTAGTACGACTGGTCTTGTTATATCATGCATTGTCTTGATGATCTTATTACTTATTTCGGCATTAATTTCTGGATCAGAAGCTGCTTTCTTTTCATTGAGCCCTGCAGATAAGGAAGAAGTAAAAAACGACCAAAGCAAGAAGGCATCGTTTGTCAACAAAATGCTGAGTCGCCCAAAAGAACTTCTAGCAACAATTCTCATTATAAATAACTTTATCAATGTTGGGATTGTCATTTTATCTAGCTCTATTTACGGCTCAATTGCTCCAGTAAGTGAAAACAACAAAGTCTCCCATTTCTTAATTGAAGTTACTGTAATCACTCTGATTCTTTTGCTACTCGGCGAAGTAATTCCAAAAATTTACGCTACCAAAAATGCTCTTGGATTTTCAAAAATGATGGCTCGAGCTTTATATTATTTGAACAGAATCCCACCCATCTCATGGATTCGAGCAATGTTAGTTCGTGGATCATCCTTTATACAAAAAACGGCAGGTAACGGTAAAGTTCGGATCTTTTCTGGAGAATTGGAACAGGCTCTAGCACTCACAAAGGATGATGCCTCGGAGGATAAACAACGAATCCTCGAAGGAATTGTGAAATTTGGTGGGACTGATGTACGGCAAATTATGCGCTCTAGAATGGATGTATACGCAATCGATATTGACAGTCCATTTGAGGAACTCATGGAAATGATCCTTGAATGTGGTCACTCGCGAATTCCAGTTTATGAAAAAACCTTCGATCAAATTCAAGGCGTTCTTTTTATTAAGGATCTCCTCCCATTCTTAGGAAAGGCCAAAACCGATTGGAAAACATTGATTCGTAAACCATTCTTTGTTCCGGAAAACAAAAAAATTGATGACTTGTTGAAAGAATTTCAAGAAAAGAAATTCCATATCGCTATGGTCGTTGATGAATATGGCGGAACAAGTGGAATTGTAACACTCGAAGATATTCTGGAAGAAATCGTTGGGGATATTACAGATGAGTTTGACGATGACGAACTCATCTACACAAAAATTGATGATAACACCTATCTTTTTGAAGGAAAAACATCTTTAGTAGACTTCTACAAGGTGATGAATATTGACGAAAAGGATTCTGAAGTATATATGAGTATTGCTGATTCTCTTGGAGGTTTTATCACAGAAAATGCAGGAAGAATTTTAACGAGTAATGAATTTGTTGTAGCTGGAAACCTAAAACTCATTGTGGAATCAAGTGATAAAAAGCGTGTAAAAATGGTTAAAGTGATCAAGCAAGAAACCCAAACACAAAAATGAGAATACTTTCAATCATCACATTAATTTTGATCATTTCTTCTTGTACGGAAACGAATTTCACACCAAAGCCGCCTACTTATTTACGACTAGAGCTTCCAGAACCAATCTACACTAAATTCAGTGACAGTTGTTCTTACACATTCAACTTATCAAACCTCTACAAAGTCAGTAATGCTCCTGATCAATCTCAAGGAACGTGTCACAAACGAATCGACCTAGGCCCTTTAAACGGAACAGCGTATATCCGTTATTGGGAAATGACTGAATCCCTAGCTTACTACGTAAATAGTGCAAATGATGAGATTGACAAGCACAAACAAAAGGCTGATGACATCATAAATGAAACAATTCTTCGTCCAGAAGATCGCGTTTTTGGCAGTTTCTTTGAATTGCAAGGTAATGTAGCAACCCCGTTTCAATTTTACCTGACTGATAGCATATCACGTTTTTTATATTGTGAGGTTTTATTCAATTCTTCGCCTAATTACGACTCACTTCGTCCGACTCTCGATTACTTGAAGCGAGATTTAGATGAATTTATGAATACGCTCCAGTGGGAATAAGAAAAACTCAATCAACCGTTTATTTAAGTCTAGGAAGTAACCTAGGCGACCGCATTCAACACCTTCTTGATGCGCAAAACGAACTAAAAAAGGAAGTCGGAGAAATCTCTGCTATATCTCAGATTTTCGAAAACCCACCATGCGGATTTGATGCTGAACAGGATTTTTTAAACATGTGTGTCAAGCTAAGCACTGATCACTCACCCTTCGACCTCTTGAAGGCCGTCAAACGGATTGAAAAACAGCTAGGTAGACTAGAAACTGCGCAAAAAGGATACTCCTCCCGCTGTATTGATATTGACATTATTCTATGCGGGAATACTGTACTTCACAGTGAAAAATTAACGATTCCACATCCCCATTTTCGCAAAAGAATGTTTGTTCTTAAACCTTTGAAGGACATTGCCTTTAATGAAATTGATCCTGAAACAATGCTGACAATTGAACAGCTCTTTAACAATTGCGGGGATCAATCCACAATGCGTGTTTACAATCACTAGGAATTTTGCCTTTTTAATCTTCCCGAGTCCTTTTTGTTCCAAAAAAAAATACGTACTATTGCAATTGAAATTTGATTAGAATTTATTTAGAACAAACATGAAAAAACAAAGCATCAAAGTTTTGGCATTCGTTGCAGTTGCAGGTACTATGGTATCTAGCTGTACGTTGTTGAAGGATTTAGAGTACGAAGTTACTCCTTGCCCACTGGAAATGCACGGTGACTCAGTAGTAGTAAAAATTGATATTACATTCCCAGAGAAAAGTATCAACAAGAAAGCATCTGCAGAAATTACTCCAATGTTAGGGGAAACGGCATTGAAGCCTGTAACCTTTATGGGGGAAAAAGCGACTGGTAACGGAAACGTGATTCAGTACAAGCCAGGTGGAAAGTACACTTACACTGATGTTGTAGCGTATAAGTCTTCTTACGAAAACACTGAATTGACAATCACTGGAACTGTTTCTAAAAAAGGAAAAGTAAAAGATGAAATCGATCCAATCGAAATCTGTAAAGGAACAATCGTTACTCCTTTGTTGGTAAACAAAGATGGTAAAGTGATCATTGCTTCAGATAAATTTGAGCGTATTACACCTCAAACTACTTCTGCACAGATCAATTACTTGAAAGGTAAATCTAATGTTCGTTCTTCTGAATTGAAAGACGATGATATCACTGCTACTAAAGAATGGTTAGCTAGCGCTGAATCAAATCCAAAAATCGACATCAAATCTGTAAAGATTACTGGTTACGCATCTCCAGAGGGTGAAGAAGATAAAAACGGTACTTTATCTACAGATCGTTCTAACACTGCTATGGAAGCAATGATAGAATTGGCTAAGAAAGCTGAAAACACAAAAGCATCAGGTGACATCTACTCAGCTTCAGGAAGTGGAGAAGATTTCCCAGGATTCGAAAAAGCGCTTAATGCTGACACTGAAATGAACCAAGACGATAAAGAATTGGTACTTCGTGTTATCAAAATGAATTCAACTCCAGAGCAACGTGAGGTTGAATTACGCAACATGCGTTCTACTTTCACTTACTTGGATAAAAACATCTTCCCTTTACTTCGTCGTTCTGAGATGGTTACTTCTTACGATTTAACTGGATTCTCTGATGAGGAAATGAAAGCTTTCTCTGTATCTAATTCAGATACATTGAACTTAGAAGAATTGTTATTCTGTGCTACACTTTATGATGACCTTAACGAGAAGTTGAGAGTTTACACAATTGCTGAAGGACGTTACGCTGACGATCACCGCCCATCAAACAATGTTGGAGCTGTATTGTACATGCAAAACAAAGTTTCTGAAGCTAAAGCGAAATTCGAAAAAGCAAACGGAATTAAAGACAACCAAATTTCTAAGAACAATCTTGGAGCGGTTGCAATTGTTGAAGGTGACAGAACTAAAGCATGGGGATTATTGAACCAAGCAGGATCTGCTTCTGAAACGTCTTACAACAAAGGTGTTTTGAACATCCAAGATGGTGATTACGGTGATGCTGTTTCAAACCTTGGTGATGCTTCATACAACAAAGCATTGGCTCAATTGTTAAACGGTAACGCTAGTGCAGCAGTAAGCACTATCAACAACTCTGTTGACCAAGAGTCTGCTCAAGGATATTACTTGAAAGCAATCGCTGCTGCTCGTCAAGATCAGTTAAACGAAATTGTTAGCAACTTGAAAAGCGCTATCGCTAAAGACGGAAGCTACAAAGCGAAAGCAATGAAAGATATGGAATTCCATAAGTATGCTGAAAACGCAGCTTTCTCTGCTATCGTTAAGTAAGGATTAAATAAATCTTATCAAATAAAGCCCTGACTCAAATGAGTCAGGGCTTTTTATTTTAACACTAAAGTGTAAATTCGTTATTTTCCGAACTACACATCTTGGTATTGTTCATAAGTCCTTCTTCAATTCAAAAGCCTTATCAACAAAGCAAATTCTACTAAATCGGTTAAAACAGGTGATTGAGTTTCACTTTTAAAACGAAGTCCTTTTCAATCCATCATACCCCCTTCAAATGTTGTGAATAACCTAGCCAATACTGGTTTTGTAGTTCCATTAGCTTCACGTAAATTGCGAATATCAAAAGGCTCTAACTGTCGAGTCAAAACAATTAAGCATGTTACGTCACCTTATCTTGTTTACAATTGCACTACTCCCAATCCTTGGATTTACTCAAGATCCTTGGATCAATGAGATTCATTATGATAACAGTAGTACTGATGTCGATGAGGGAATTGAGATTGCAGGTCCAGCAGGATTGAATCTAGCTTGTTTCGACCTTATAGCTTACAATGGCTCAAATGGCACGAGCTATAACACACTTACACTTTCCGGAACGATTCCAGATGAAGGTTGTGGATACGGGGCCATTTGGTTTCCAATGTCAGGTCTTCAAAATGGCTCCCCAGATGGGATAGCTCTATACAATACCTGTACAAACACACTAATTGAATTTCTTAGCTACGAAGGATCATTCACAGCAACTAATGGATCTGCGAATACGGTAGCTTCTACTGACATAGGAGTCACTGAAACAGGCTCAACACCTATTGGTCAATCTCTTCAGCTAACAGGTTCTGGTAATACAAGTGGAGCGTTCACTTGGTCCTCTCCAAGTGCTAGTAGTTTAGGCTCATTAAACTCAGGACAAACAATTGCACCTTGTGGAGCAGGAAACACACTTACAACTGGATTAGTCACAGGTGGACCATTCACTGTTGATTGTACTGCATCAACCTCAGATGCCGGATCCGTTACATTTACCTCATCAGGAACATTTACAGGAGGAAATATTTACACCGTAGAATTATCTGATGCATCCGGATCTTTTGCATCACCAACTGCTATTGGAACACTTGCTTCGACTGCAAATTCAGGCTCCATTAATTTCACAATTCCTGCCAGCACGGCAACAGGTACAGGTTATCTCATACGAATCACCTCCGATTCTCCAGCGGTAACGGGGAGTGAGAGCACATCTTTTACAATAACTCAAGCGGCACCTTGCGTTACACCAGTAAGCTCAGGCTTGATCATTAATGAATGGTCTAATGGCCCTTCAGGAAATAAGGAGTATTATGAGTTCGTTGTTGCTGGGCAATGCGGAACAACAGTCGATATCCGTGGGTACATTTTGGATGATAACAATGGAACGTTCACAACGCCCTCAAGCTATTCAGGTACTGCATCAGGAATTGCGCCTGGCCATTTTCGTTTTTCATATGCCGCACAGTGGGGATCGATTCCCGTTGGTTCATTAATTGTAATCTATAACAATGCTGATGCGAATGTATCTCTACCAGCAGATGACCCTACGGACTCAAATACGGATTCGTTGTATGTGATTCCTCATGATAATGCTTTGTTTGAACGGTGCACTACTCTCCCCAACTCATCATCACCTGACTCTGTATACACAGCATGTACCTATGCAACTTCTCCAACATCTGGATGGGGCCCATTGAGTCTCAGGAATGGAGGTGATGCAATTCAAGTCAGAAATCCTGATGGCACTTATTATCATGGAGTTTCTTACGGAGGAAGTGAAATTTCTGGTGGACCTGATAATTTGAAATTATTCTCTGGAAGCGGGGGTGGAATGGTTGGTTGGTTCTCGGATGGAGATTTTTTCGATGCCTCTAACTGGACCACAGGAACTGTAGCAGGAAACCAAACACCAGGACTACCAAACAACGCTGCAAATTTGACGTGGCTACAACTCATGCGAGATCCATCTGCGATAAACTGCCCAATAGTGGTTTTACCAATAGAACTAGCTGATTTTAATGGTAAGAAGGTAGAAAAAGGAAATCTCCTCCATTGGCAAACTCAAAGTGAATACAACTCATCCTATTTCACGATGGAACGCAGTACGAACATGAAAACGTGGGATGTCATCAATATTGAACCATCTGCAGGGAATAGTCAAAACCTCATCACATATTCTTTCATTGATCGTGGGTATACACATGGAGTGGTGAATTATTACCGTCTGAGCCAAACCGATATCGATGGTTCAATAGAAGTCTTTGGCAAATTGGTTTCAATCGACAATCGTGAACATCACGTAAGACTGCTCAAAATCGTAAACTTACTCGGTCAAGAAATTGATGAAAACACTCGAGGTATTCAGATCCATGTGTTCAGTGATGGTAGTTCAAAAAAGCAGTTTAAGCAATAAACGAATTAGATTTTACTTAGCGCTTCAACCAACGCTCTGCTAAATACTCTTGCTCAGCTTGACCTTTTGTTGGAATGAAAATACCGTGAGAATTTAATATCACACAATCCATTAATGTGGAATATCCAGAACGTGAAAGAATGTACCGCGCACTTCGAATAACAGCATCTTTCTCCCTCCAAGAACCAGAAATTTCATGAATCCCCTCAGGAAGTCGCACTGATGTCGAATGTACAACCGTAAGGTTTGGAAGCGCTTCTTTACCTTTCAACACATGGTGTATTAATTCTTCTGCATAGATGTTGGGGCCACTGGCAACAAGCACGTGATCGATCTTTTTCTCAACTTGATCAGTATAGACTGAAAACCGCGAATATGGTCCGATATAGCATCCATTTTCAGGACAATTAGCACTCAACTTACCCGCGAGGCTCGATTTCTCATCATCAAGCACCCAAATAAATGTGAATCGCTTCATTAATTTCCAATGCAAAATCCCAACACCTTTCTCGTACCATTTTATGGGAAGATTCACTTGATGCGTCATAAAGATCGAAGGAACTTCAGATGAAATAAAACCATAGCGATGATCTGAAATAACAAAATCAATGCTGTTATCGAGAACGATCTGTTTCACTTCTTCTCGTTCATTCTTCATCCGAGATCTCAATGACCTAGAACGACTCAATAAATCCCACCCAAAATGTCCTTTTCCACCGAAGTGAAACGGATATCCCTCATGCGGAATAATTATCAAGTCCTTAAAATACTCTCGAAAAACCGCTTCTTGATTTTTATCACATGCCACGAAGAGTTCGTTTCCTTGTCCCTGAAGCTGATGAATCAACCCTATGCAACGCGCAACATGTCCCATCCCCCAGTTCAATGGAGAAATGAGAATCCGTTTACCGCAAATATTTTCTGGTTTTATCACTGGGCCAAAGATATCAATTTAGTCAAATCATCTCCACTGAAGTTTGTTCAACACAACACTGATCCGATCATATTCCATATCATCCATCAGTCAAAAAATCATTGTCAATCCCAACTTTGGTACTATCTTTATCGTTCTAATAATTGAAACACACGAAATATGTTCGATAATAACGAATTCAGAAAATACGCAACGAAGCACATGGGTATCAGCAGTATGCACATGGATAGCTATATTGAATCTTCGCTTACACCATATATCATTGAGGAACGCCAGTTGAATATGTCACAAATGGATGTCTTTTCTCGTTTGATGATGGACAGAATTATTTTTTTAGGAACAGGAATCAACGATCAAGTTGCCAATATCATCAATGCACAATTGTTGTTTTTGGAATCTGTAGACCCGAAAAAAGACATTCAGATTTACTTGAACTCTCCAGGAGGGTCAGTTTATGCTGGATTAGGAATTTATGATACAATGCAATATATTAAACCAGACGTTGCAACTATTTGTACCGGAATGGCCGCTTCAATGGGAGCAGTATTGTTATGTGCTGGAGCAGAAGGAAAACGTTCAGCTTTGAAACATGCACGTGTTATGATTCACCAACCAATGGGTGGAGCACAAGGACAAGCATCGGATATTGAAATCACAGCACGTGAGATTCAAAAATTGAAGAAAGAATTGTACGACATTATCGCTACGCACTCTAAGCAAGACTACGATAAAGTTTGGGCTGATTCAGATCGCGATTACTGGATGACATCATCTGAAGCAAAAGAATATGGAATGGTAGATGAAGTTTTACTTCGCAACCCAAATGATTAAATTGATTAAACAATAAACGGAGGCTCCTCGCGTTAGTTGTGAGGGGCTTTTTTGTCACCAATAGTTATGGCGAAGAAAGAAACAAATTGTTCATTTTGCGGGAGATCTCGAGACGAGGTTGGAATGCTGATTGCTGGAGTTTCCGGTCACATTTGTGAAAGCTGTGTTACACAAGCACACACAATTGTGAAGGAGGAGAACATCGTTCCTGAGAAGGAAGGTGAACAGGTGGTCAATGTTATGAAACCCCGTGAGATCAAAGAAAAACTAGATGAATATGTAATCGGACAGGAAGATGCTAAAAAAGTACTTTCAGTTGGCGTTTACAATCACTACAAACGGTTAAATCAACCACCAACGAAAGACGATGTCGAAATTGAAAAGTCGAATGTTATATTAGTTGGTCGGACAGGTACAGGAAAGACCTTACTAGCGAAGACAATCGCAAAAATGTTAAACGTTCCCTTTTGTATTGCTGATGCGACTGTATTAACAGAAGCTGGTTACGTTGGAGAAGATGTTGAGAGCATTCTCTCACGTTTACTTCAATCTGCAGACTACGATGTTAATTCTGCACAACGCGGAATTGTTTTCGTTGATGAGATAGATAAAATTGCTCGTAAAAGCGATAATCCTTCAATCACAAGAGACGTTTCTGGAGAAGGGGTTCAACAGGCATTGTTGAAATTACTAGAAGGAGCTTCTGTCAACGTGCCACCACAAGGAGGACGTAAGCATCCAGAGCAAAAAATGATTCAAATTGATACGAAAAACATTCTTTTCATTTGTGGAGGAGCGTTTGATGGTATTGAAAAAATAATCGCAAATCGCGTAAACCGTCAAACGATTGGTTTTTCTGCCAATGATGAAGCGGAGCAAATTGACAAGGAATCGTTGTTGAAATACATCAATCCAACAGATATTAAAACATTCGGACTTATTCCTGAGTTGATTGGACGATTCCCAGTATTAACATACTTGGAGCCTTTGAACGAAGCTAGTTTGAAGCTCATCCTTACAGAACCTAAAAACGCACTAATAAAGCAGTACGTTCGCTTGTTTGAATTGGATGAAATTGATTTGAAGTTCGATAAAGATGTTCTCGATTTCATCGTGACAAAAGCGATTGAATTTAAGTTGGGTGCCCGTGGTCTACGATCAATTTGTGAGGCAATTCTCAACGACGCAATGTTCGAGATGCCATCTAAAAACGAAACAAGTTTCCGTGTTACTGCAGATTATGCGAAAGCACAATTTTCGAAATCAAAAATGGCGAAACTAAAAGTCGCTTAGATAAATCTATTTAAAGGAAAACTTAATTTGTTAAGAAATTCTAATGTATCTGAAGCTTTGTTTGGTAAAAACCTTCTTGATAA
>NVXP01000124.1 GCA_002733985.1 Fluviicola sp.
TTACCTTGCATGCAATAAAGGTGAGTGCAGAAAATTTTACGCCTTCCATTTCGATAGTCACGTCGTTTAAAATGGCTGGACTCACATTCAAACTAATCGACTTCGGCGTCGATTTTTCTCTTGCGATTCCTCCCAAACCTAAAGGAGTAAGTCTAGCCGGATTGGAGTTGTCGTATGATAAAGGGGCAATTGAAATTGGTGGGGCTTTCCTCAAAGAAAAAGGAAAAGAAAGCTATTTGGGTTCCGCCTTAATTAAAACCAAAACCTTTAGCATTACCGCTCTGGGTGGTCTTGACCTTAGTAAAGATGATCCTTCATTCTTCATTTATGCCGTACTAAATAAAGCACTAGGTGGCCCTCCATTTTTTACTGTTACCGGTTTGACAGCAGGTTTAGGGATCAATAGAAAATTAAATATTCCCCCAATTGCTAAACTGGAGAAGTTTCCTCTAATTGCAGCAGCGACGAATGTACTGTCAGGTGAAAAATTGTTAGAGGAATTAATTGATGGTGACTATTTGCCAAATTCTTCTGGGAATATGTGGTTCGCCATCGGCGTTAAATTCACGTCTTTTCAATTGGTCGATTCAATTGCGTTGCTAACAATAGCAATCGGTGATGAATTTGCTATGCATATTTTGGGTGTTTCTAAAGTGACAATTGGTGATGGAACAAACAATTTCATTTACGCCAAAATGTTAATGAAGGCGTCTTACATTCCTGATAAAGGCTTCTTGGGAATTGAGGCTCGTTTGGCAGGTGGTTCTTATGTTTTACAAAAATCTTGTCGACTAGAAGGTGGATTTGCTTATTACCAGTGGTTTTCTGGTGATCACAAAGATGATTTTGTCTTAAGCTGGGGTGGATATCATCCTGCTTATGAAGTTCCAAGTCATTACCCGACACCACCGCGCTTGTCAATTAATTGGCCGATAACCCGAGATTTGAGGGTTAAAGGAATGGCGTATATGGCAATTACTCCAACACATTTAATGGCTGGAGGAAGATTGGAGGCCGTTTGGAAAAAGGGAAACATCAGAGCTTGGTTTAACATTGATGCGAACTTTTTAATCCAATGGAGACCATTTCAGTATCAAGCGGATTTTAGGGTGTCTATTGGTGCTTCATTCCGAATTAAAGTGGTCTTTATTAAGGTGAAAATGTCTATTTCGGTCAATGTTGCTGTACGTGTTTCAGGACCTCCGTTTGCAGGTCGCGCAGTGATCGATTTGAAATTAATTTCCTTCACAATTCCATTCGGGAAACGGCAAACAGTACCTAAGCACATTAGTTGGAAAGAGTTCAAAGATGATGTTTTACCAACTGAGTTTAATATTCCTAGTGCTACAGAAGGGCTATTAACTGACCTTGAAGCTGAGCGCAAAGCAAACAAAGTTAGTTCGACTTTGAGTGACTCGAAACTACAATGGATCGTAGATCCTGAATCGTTTAATATTGAAATGAAGTTTGCTATTCCGTTTAAAACATGGAAAAATGATGGAGCTAGTCAAGCGGGCTTATCCTCAGGAAGTTGTAACACAGATTTTGGGCTTTATCTTTTAGGGAAAGCGGGAGATAAGGTTGATTCAATGGTTCATTATACCTTGAAAAGAGAAGGATCAGGTAGTGTAATAGAAGGAGTTAAAATTAATGCCAAGAGTACTAAAATGCCAAGAGCACTTTGGGCGAAATCGGGGGGGAATGGACTCAACGAACAATCTTCATTGAACTTGAATAATATCCTAAGCATTGTACCAAAAGAGATTAGAGCCGGGGAATCTAAAGAATTCACCTTGGATGAATTACTCTATGACCCTGAGGATAATGCGAATCATGAAAAACCACTCTTCAAGTCATCGACCTTAACGGTGCTTGAACCAGGAGATAATCATGTAGATCAGGAAGAAATGAAAAACATAAATCATTCTGTGAGAAGGCAGAAAAGAAACGATCTCATCTCAGAATTAAGCAACATACCAGGGCTTGGAATCGAACTAATGAAAGAAGAGGATATCAATTTATCCTCATTCGAAGACTATAAAGAAGGACGATTTTGGGATTGGCCAATGCAATATGATTCAAGTTCAAGATAAAAGACGGTAATATGAGTACGAAAGAAAAAATCACCTTTGTTGAATTCGAAAAGCCAAGTCTTAAAGCTGGAAAGTACACGTTTACAACAAAGCAAGAGGTAAAAATTGACAATACTGTTCTAGTTGCTCCCGAGTCTGAGGGGAAAAACACGATTCATTTTGGTGTAAAAGGGGATCTTTTTCGATTAAACCCTTTGTTCGTTCATTCAACTTTTCCCCCAGAAAATGGGGATGGTGTTTACGAAGATGTATTGCCTCATATTATTCTAAATAAAGCAACACTTCCATGGGAGTATTCTGCTGATACAATCTCAACTAAAAGGGATGAATCAGATCTTCCTTGGTTGGGATTAGTGGTGTTCAACGAAAATCAAATTGCTCAGAATCCTGGAGCAGAAGACAATGACACATTAATACAAGAAAAGATGCCAACCATCGCTGAAGCAGAGGAGATGGGAGTTGGCGAAGATCATTTAATGGAGGATGAGGAAAAAAAGAAAACCTGTCAAACGATTACCGTACCCCGTGATCTGATTGAACAATTTTTTCCTAGAAAAGAAGAGTTAAAATGGCTGACTCATGTGCGAAAAGTTTCAACGGTTGATAAGGAAGATAGTATCAATGCAAAAGGTGTTTTAGAGGACGGCGAAAAGACGGCTACTTTTTCTGCAATCATGGCGAATCGCTTACCAGATAGAAACACAACAAGTGTCGTTTATTTGGTTTCATTGCATGGACGAGAGGATGATCTACCAAAAAAAACGGGTACGGTATCTATAAAATCGGGTACGACATTAGAGGAACCAACGCACCTCACATTTGTGTATTTAAAAAAATGGACGTTTTATACCCAACCGGCACTCGGACGGATACATGATTATTTGGCCACAGAAAGCAAGTTGATTCCCGCTACGTACAAACTTCCTAGTGAAAACGTGACAGACCCTTCATTAAAGAGGTATTTATCAGATGGTTTTATTCCTGCAAATCACTTTACACTGAAAAAGGATCAAATGATTTCGTGGTACCGCAGTCCATTGATTCCTTTTAAGTCAGAAACTGAAAATTTTGACCGAGATAAAACGCTATACACAAGTCCTGACGCTGCAACACTCTACGATAAAAATGTAGGAATGTTCAATGTTACCTATGCAGCAGCATGGAAATTAGGGCAATTATTGACATTGAGAAATTCACGGATTTCACAAAAGATTTACTTGTCCAAAAGCAAGTTAAAAGAGAATGCAAAAAGGAATTTTGACATAGAAGAATTACAGGCGGATAGTAATTTGAGGCAATCCCCTCTTGACTTCAATGAACAGGTCATTCACAAATTGAATGTGGCCATTGAGAATGCTGCTCCACAATCCTTGACGTCGAAATCTAATAAGGCATTTGATCAAATAGAAAATCAATTCATTGGTGCGAAATCAAATGATCTTGTAGGTACAAACTATACCGTCAGAGACAACATGATTGATTCCTATCATACTCTTATGATTAATAGGACGGAGGAATTAGGAAAGAGTATTGATTTTTCCAATGAAGAAGAAACGAAAGGATTTCAGGAATTTGAAAATAAAATATTCCGTGTTTTTACAGATTTGAGAAAAGAATTAAATCCCAATGTGAAAGAGAAATACCTTAAAAAATATAAAGCAATTCTGAAAGGAAACAAAGGTACGGATCAGCTAGTTTTGAAAGATAGTGAAGACCGAAAAGAATGGCATAACGAACAAGACTTCCTAATTCAAACAACAAAAGAAGGACTGAATGGAAGTGTGTTAAGTTCTAAAAGCAGTGACCCAGTTATTACCACTGATGTGGATCCCGATATAACACAATGGTTTGCCGATTTGAAGCTGTTAAAAGGTGTCCCATTATCCTATATCATACCAAGTATGGATTTAGTGCCCTTTGAAAGTTTACGCTTTTTTTACCTCGATGGCGATTGGATGAATGCACTCTTGGATGGTGCTAACAGTATTGGGGATTCTACCAAATTGGACAGCACTTTAGCTCAAGTACAGGCAGACACGGTTAGGAAAAGTTCTACAAAACGTGCCTTTGATGCAAGAAATGAAGTTCCATTGAATGGCTTTGTAAAAACAAACACTGAAGAACCGGTTTCTGGCATTTTACTCCACTCACAAGTTGTAGATGATTGGCCAGGATTGGAAATTGCAGGATACGCTAATTCTTCTGACGATAAATTACCCTTGCTAAGAATGGAGAAGTTAAGGGAAGGTGTCATCATCTGTTTATTTAGTGGTGAACTCGATAGCGTCGCTATTCAAGAGCCTACCGAAGGTGTGCATTACGGGTTTAGGAATCATGTGGATAATGTACACGTTATTGCTTTAAAAGATCCAAGAGGGAAACGCCCCAATGGTCAATCAGCTAAAGAAGTGAATCTTAGTGTTACAAATTCTCTTCTATTTCGGAACTGGAAAAAAGATGGACCACGGGTAATCAATTTTGATCATCTGAAGGGAATTATAAAAACAGCGGTAATTGTGTCCTATTATAATAGGGGGTCAGGCTACAACTATAACAATGCTGAGTTTGCCGTGCAAATGATTCGGAGAATGCATCGGGTTAACATTCAATTGAAAGACAAATAAAATGGAAAACATGCTCGTTGATATAAAAAACTGGATAGTGCCAATGGAGATGGAGGCTATCTGTTTTACGGCTGATGATGTAGTGAAAGAAAAAGTAATTCCTCAAGCTGCGGATTTCAAGAAAATGCCTTATAGAGATTCTGCTGATATGTCTTTCTATAACAGTGGCCCAAATATAGGCGAACGTTTATTGCGTAAGCCTTTTGAAAGCAATGGAAGCTTGGAAACTGGAGTACACTTGCATTGGTCATTGCCATTTGTTTTAACCCATGCGAAAGTAGATGAGGATGCTGAAAACCCAGAGCTGAGTTTCCCAAAAGCACCCAACAGGTGGTTGGTTTGCCGAAGAATTGAGAATGATTTGAAATATTGGTTGGTCGAAAGTGATTTGTTATTTGAGGAACAGCAAAAAGGAACCAACGTAACTATTCCTGTTGAAGAATGGAAAGGCAATGGAAAACCGTATCGCCACTTAGGAAGGGTAAGAGAATTAGGTGATGTTACGGATGATTCAGGAAGCATTCCCCGTTTTGATTTAACCGCAGTAGGTTATGGAGAACCAACGTTTTCGGCTATTTACACCAATTGTCAAGGTGTTTTCGGAATGCATGATTCCTTAGAAGGAGTTACAGATCATGAAACGATAAAAGGATATACGGTCATTGGATGGTACCACAATAGTGACTCGGGAACAGCATTTGTTGATGTGAATGACCTTCGACTAGCTGTTGAAAAAAGCGCATTAGTAGAAGACGACCAAGATGAAGATACCGTTTCAGAAGTGAAATTGGAAAACTTGCTTTATCAAGGAACAGTATTGTTTAAGTCTGACACAGATGGTGATATGCAAAGTTCTGATTTGATCGCAGAAGAGGTGAAAGTTGGTGTTGGAAATACTTCGGCTGAAGCGATGTCTGCAATAACAGGTGCCGATGATGTAGATGGTGAGCATGTGTTGAATCTTTTTGGCAGTAATTCATACCATGTTTTGAATGATCAAGATGGAGAGAGGGAAGCAAATAAATTAATTCATAAGGAAGGTTTTTCTTCAATAAACGGTGGTGTAATTTGGGAAATCAAACAAGAAGAAGGTACTGATGAGGACAGCTTCGTTGTTGCGGATGACATAGAGCGTAAACTCATTGCTCTGAATACTGCTCAACAAGAACATGATAAATTGGCACAAGAAATAGAACATTATCGTGCCCAACTTTTTGCTGATTGGTACAAGTATCTTTTGGCACGTTACTTACCCAATTACGCTCCGGAAAAGATCGATTTGAATGCGGTGATGGATTTCATGGATCAACAAGTGGAATCACTAAAAACAAAAGCCTTAAATGAAACGGCCTTAAAGAATAAAGTGGCCCAATTAAAAAGGGATTTCAAAGATTCATTGAATGGAACAAAACTGGAACTGAATGAATCTGAAGCGCCACGTTTTTGGCAAGCGCAAAATCCCGTTATAGCGATAGAGCTAAAAGAAAATCTAAAAGAAGGATCGCAACAAACAGCGGGAAGCTTAAAAGCAAGAGAAGTTGATGGAACGGGCACAGTCGAACTGGATAAATTAGAGTTCATTGCAAGGCCATTTACTCCCCAAAGAAAAAAGATTTTCTCAAAACTAATTCGAGACTTCGATAGTATAACTCCTGATACCGATTTCGGCGAGTTTAAGCCAAACTACGCAAGCTGGACATCTAATGCTTTTTCTCCTGTTTTACTGGATTGGAAGATGATGTACCATGCCATAAAAAAAATAGAAGGAGACGATCAAAGAGATAGAACAGCTAATTATGAAGCCAATTTCTTTTTAAAGAATTATCAATTAAGAGCCAAAGAAGAGGATGCCGTATTACGAAATGATATTCCTGAGACCATTGCTGAGTTTTATAGCGGATCTATAATTTTAACGGAGTCTGCTGGTCGGCAACATCAACAATCCCTTGAAGAACATTTTGGTAATGAAAGCGGATTTACGAGTCCTTTGGTTCTTTCTCAAGCGATGAGCGGATTTAATGACGCACTGCTGATGGCCAAAGAGGTTCTACAGGTTGATGTAAATGATACCATGGCAGCCAACGAGCTTTCTGAACTTTTTTCAAACACAGAAATCAGAAATGCGATTGGCGATTACAATGACACTTCTCCAATGCCATTCTCTTACTTCAGTCCCATTCGATGTGGTGCCTTGAGCATTGCAGGATTGCGCTTGATTGATACATTTGGGCGTATCCGAGAATTGAATGCGACAGAAGTAAACTGGTCAAAGGGTATTTTAGCCAAGGAGAAAAAGAAGTGGTTGTCACAGCTTGAACTTCAGTCTGGAGATTCAAATACAGCTCCCAAAGTCCCTATTCGACCACGGATCACACAACCTGCTCGTTTACTTTTCCGTTGGTTAACGGATCGTGCTGTAAACAATAGTATAGGAACCCTCATTAAATCACCTATTCAAGGTTGGATTGTTCCTAATTTCTTAGACCGTAGTCTTGAAATTTATAATCCAGAGGGGGAGTTTTTATACACCATTCGCTCCAATGAAAACGGTAGAAAACTTATTAAGGTAAATGAAGAAACATCTTTTGATGACAGTGGCGATCATTCAAACCTAGACACTTGGGTGAAACATTTATTAGCGACACGAGATCGGACTTATCTGAATAAATTTTTATCCACCATAAATCAATCCCTTCAAAATATCAACCCTGCTATTCGAAGCCAATACCAGGAACTAGCGTCATTAATTGGACGACCATTGGCGTTAACAAGAGCCTCGTTTGAACTAGAATTACACGGTGCTCTCGCAATAAATCAAAGTTGGGATTCATTTAAAATAGACATTGACAAGAGTACTCCGGATGAAAGAGATAACAGTGATTTATTTAGGGTCGAGTTTCCCATTCGCCTAGGAGATGTTGCTCAAGAATCTGACGGCTTAGTAGGTTATTTTTTAGAGTCTAAAAATGGTAAAGCAGTTTATACCACATTTTACTCTCAAAGTGTAGAAAACGACGGCGGTGGTTTTGCTAGAGCAAAACCTGAAGACTTGAAATTAAAAATAGGTTCTTCTTTTACCTTGACAATGTTGGTAGATCCAATGGCCAAGGTAACTGCAACAATGGGGATTTTGCCTTCCAAATCGATTGAAATTCCATCCGCACTATTTACAAACGCATTGCACAATATGGAGGTTCGTTTCCAGATGAATCCCATCATGACTTTCCCAAATATGCTAAACTCTGCTGATAGCAGCTCACAAGGGGATGATGAAACTCCGTTTTATCTCCCCTTGCCAGGCAATCCCGAATTAAGTAGTAAGTGGACTTGGCAAAAACCAAATGAAGAAATAAGCCAAGTAGAGGACAGTACTCCTTTCGAAGCAGTTATTCCCGATTATGTTGAGTTTACAGAGGGGTTTTTGAAACTGAAACTATAAACGAATTAAAAAGTAAGTATGAGCAGAATAAATTCCATCCTTGAAGTCTCGGTTTCATCTACTGATTCTTCCGTTTCGCAAAAGAGGTTTTTCAAAGAAAGCACGCATGATTCATCACGTCATACGCTGTTTTTGGATCAAGAAAATACGATGACTATGTGGGTCAAAAACACATCGGATAGACAACTAGTTTTCAAAACGGATGCAAAGATACAACTCAGTTTTGAAATGCTATTATCGAAAAAAGAGGTAGAGGAAATCACCTTCGAAACGGCAAATTGGAGGTCTTCAGTTGAAGAATATAGGAATAATGATGGGAAAACATTTTTCGGTTTAGAGTTCCGCCCTGAAAAGGAAGTTGTACTAGAAAAAGGAAAGTGCCTTCAGTTTAAATTTTGTGTTGTTCCAACTGGCAGCCCTACATTTTCGCAGCTTTCATTGCGGTTCGAAAACATTGACACAGTTGTCCAAACTAAAGAGTATTTATTACTGTTGAGAACCTTTCGTTTAAGCGATGAATTTGAGTTGATGTCGGGAATTGTTGGAGATGATTATTTGTACGTTTCTGAAAACAACGAAATTCAAAATATATTCACCGTATTTCTAATAAATCCCGGGTTGGGTTTAGAAATAGATGCCAGTACTGATGCCAGTTTGACTTTAACATTTGGTGACCTTAAAACGTTTAAAGGGATAAGTATAAAAGCCAATATACTGGAAGAAGGAAATTATACGTGGAAAGAAATCTGGTCGGATCAATTTAATCGTGGATATTTAAAATTGTCTGATGTGTGGGGAGAAGGAAAAGTGAAAGAGTTCCGATTCACCTGTGAAATGAAAAAAACAACGGATTCAATAACAAATCTACGAATACAATATATGAACATCCCTGATTACAGTAATGGGTCTGTTTATATCCCTATCAAAATAATGACCAAAAGACAAATTGGTAGTGAAGCTTTATCCATAACGATGGACAATGATGTAATTAAAATCGGATGATTATGCAGAATTCAATGATTAAATGCTACGTGCGTCAGGGATTCAGTGAAAGGAAGCCGTGGATTAATTTAAAGACATCAACTTATACTCAACGCATTTTTATTATCAAAAACACTTCTGGAAAAACAATGGTTTTTGAATCTGAGCATGGAGTTGCCGCAAAAAAAGGAAGTACTGAGATAAATCGATCCGCAACTCTATTCTTTTGTTTTGATGATATTTTTTCCAAGGAAGAAATCAGGAGAATTTCGTTCCAAAAAAAAGACCTTTGGACATCAACCGTAGAGTCAAAAGAAGAAAATGGCAAGGTACTCCATTATTTGGCGATTGCTCCAAGAAGGATCTTACGTTTAGAGAATGAGGAGGAAGTCGAAATAATTTTCCGAATTCCGGCAATGCGTAAGGATCAGTTTTCACAAATTTCCGTTGAAATTGAGAATCTGAAAATAGATGACGATAATACGATTCTAGACGCAGACGAAACAACGTTCTATTTTTCATTCAGAGGATGGGAAAAATTGAAAAGGCTTAAGTTGAAATCAGGGATTGTGGGAGATGACAGTGTTTATGTCTCTGAGCAGGGCAGCATCACAAATAAATTCACGGTTTTTCTTCTCAATGAGATGGGTGAAGAACTCGATTTAGGACAGAAACCAGAGACTAAGCTAAGACTAAGCTTTGGAGAGTCATTTAAGTATAGTGATATAGAGTTAGTAGATGGTAGTCCTGATTCTACGGGTGTTTTTTTGGAATTCCCGCTCAAAGGGATATGGAAAGAAAACGCTGTAAAAGAACTGAAATTCACTTGTACAATGGAGAAGGCTGATGGAGTATTGAAGACCAATGGCGAATTAGTTACCTACCTGAAAATTGAGGTCTTGGAAGTTAATGGGTTTCACGATGTGACCTTTTATGTTCCCATCAAGCTTATGCTTCAGAAACAAATAGGAAGCGAATCATTTCCCATTCAAATCGACAACGAAACGATTCACTTTAAATAGAAAGGAAATTATGGCGAAAAAGGTAATAATTGACAGCAAATTAGGAATAGGAACGGATAATCCAAGTGAGAAACTTCATGTCAATGGAGGCGCTAAAGTTGAAGGGAAATTAACCATCGATGAAATCAATGTAAACGGAGATGTTAAAATTGACGGGAAACTTAGCCTAAACGAGATCAATGGAAAAGTGAAAATTGTAGACGATGCTTCGCATTATGGAATGCTTCAAGTTCGAAATTCAAGCGCCACAAGTAAAGAGGCAAGTATAGGCTTTTTCCCATCTAATGGTGCTCAAAATGAAGATGCTTGGGTCTTTGGAGTGGGCGCCTGGGGACAGACAAATAAGCTCGTAATTGGTCACCGTGGAACAGGGCTAAACGATAATAGCCCCAAGTTAGTGATTGAATCGAATGGAAACATGGGCATTGGCACATCTAGCCCAGGTAGTAAACTTACCGTAGCATCTTTCGGATTTGGGATAATCCAAAAAAGAAATAATGTTGAGGTAGGGATATTTGCTCATAATGAAAGGGGAGGGTTTGGAACAAAAAGTGATCATCCTATTCATTTTTTGGTTGGCGACAAGTACAAGGCTACAATTGGTAAAAACGGAAACATGCGAATCGGAGATGGTACAGGTGAACCTGTCAAGGCAAGATTAGTAGTTTCTGGTTCAAGTACCTCTGCGTTTACTTTGAAAAAGAGGTATGGTGTTTTGAAAATTGGGGGGGCTGCTACATTTAAACCGTCAAGTGGTGAGGGTACGTTTAAGTATTCAATTTATGCGGATGGAGACATTGCCTGTGGTATCATACGCGCTTTCAGCGACAAGCGAATCAAAACCATAAACGGTATTTCAAACTCAAAAAATGATCTAAAGATTCTGTCTCAAATAGAAATCACTGATTATACGCACATAGATGTAATCGGTAAAGGGCAGGAAAGTCACAAAAAAGCGATTGCGCAACAGGTGAAAACTGTCTTCCCTCAGGCAGTATCTACAGATCTTAAGGACTTCACCCCAAATATATACACCAAATCTGAAATTAAGAACGGTTGGATAGCACTCACTGCAGATGTAAAAATAGAAGATCGTGTCAAGCTCATTTTTTCTGATGGAATAAAGGAAGTTAAAGTACTTGAGAAATTGGACGACATGTTTAGGGTTGAGACTGATAAAGAAGGTGATGTCTTTGTTTACGGAAAAGAGGTGAGTGATTTCCATACAGTAGATTACGATGCGATTAGCATGCTCAACGTAAGTGCAACGCAAGAATTATTGAAGCGTTTAGAGTTGGTGGAAGTTGAAAATGAACGATTAAATAAACGATTGGACGCTCTTGAAAAGTAATATCGCTTTTTTTTTAAGAAAATAATTTACGACAAATAACGATGGAAGAAAAACAAGTTAGCTCTGAAGTATTGAGTAAAAAGCTGGATGTAAATGGAAACATTCGTATGGAGTACGACCAGAAAGGAAGAGGGATTGTAGTAGGGAAAGATTTTCTGATATCCGCCGAAGCAGGGAAAATTGTAATTAATAAAGGTGATAAAAATAATGGATGGAAAAATGTTGTTATTCCAAAAGGAAAAGTTGGAATTGGCACATCAAAACCTGGATCCATTCTTGAAGTTAATTCTCTCCAGTCGGCGTCAGGAATGCTACGAATTAGGAATTCATCCATTGAAACAGATGATAAAGAAAATGAAATAAGTAAAGAGTCGAGTATGGCTTTTTTCTCATCACAGAATGCGACTTCGCCATGGATGGTTGGTTCTGGAGTTTGGAACCAGATAGACAAGTTTGTGATCGGTCGAAGTAGTCCAAAATTAATTATTGAACCAAATGGAAATGTAGGGATCGGAACAAATAGCCCAAGCAAAAAACTTCATGTAGATGGAGACGTAAAAATTGAGGGGAAATTAACGCTCAATGAGATTAATGGAAAGGTGAAAGTACTTTCTAGTGGCTCAGCTTATGGAATGATTCAAGTTCGAAATTCAAGCGATACCAGTGATGAGGTTAGCATAGGTTTCTTTCCATCTAATGGTGCCGAAGCTAAAGATGCTTGGGTAGTGGGTGTTGGTGCTTGGGGACATACAGATAAGTTTGTAATTGGTCACCGAGGTGGTGGTATAAATAGTGCCAGTCCTAGATTAGTAATTGATTCAAATGGATGCGTTGGAATTGGAGAGACATCTCCTTCGGGCAAAGCTAAACTTGTAATTAAAGGAAGTTCGGCATCTTTTGTTACGAATAAAAAACATGGTTGGGTAATGGCAAAGGGACCTGGTAAGAGTAACAGTCAAGTCAACCCATATAGATATTCTATTTATGTAGATAATGACATCTTATGTAATACAATTCGAGCCTTCAGTGACAAACGCATAAAAACTATAAGTGGTGTTTCAAACTCACAAAATGATCTAGAGACCCTCTCTAAAATCGAAATCACCGATTATCAACATATTGATGTGATCGGTAAAGGTGTTGAACCTCACAAAAAAGTAATCGCCCAACAGGTGAAAACGGTCTTTCCTCAATGCGTAT
>NVXP01000007.1 GCA_002733985.1 Fluviicola sp.
CTTCTATGGTTTAGGAGTAAACACAAAGTTCTTACTTTCAAATACCCCCTACCCATTAAACACCCCTCCCCCTTCAAATAACCCTTACCCTTCACGAGAATATACGAATGTTCAATTCGGGTGGTACTACGAATTAGGATTGGGGTTTAGATTGAATGAAAGACTAGAACTAAACTTGGCTTATCAAATGAACATGGATCTTACAGAGCTTTATTTACACAATACTTTCTCTCCCAATGGATCATATTATAGAGAAAGCACAAAAGAGTTTGATGCGTCACTACGTTTGGGAGTTACTTACTCTTTGAAATGATAAAGAATAAGAAGCAAAAAATATAATATCAAAGAAAGGAGAACCATTAAATGAAATCTTAGATTATTAAAAGCGTATAACACGTGTAACCTACGTCCATGAGAGTTCTCACTTCGCGAAATCAATCATTCGTTAACAATACGATTCTTACCTTCGAAAAAATAGCCTTGGTAAAACTCGGCACGTTGCATAGCTACCAAACGTTATAGTTAATTGAAGAATATACTCGAAACCATCTAATATGTTAAGCAATGATCAGCTGTATGATTTGATCCATTCTACGAGCGACATGGAAATAAAACGTATTGCTTCAAGTTTAGAAATGGCCCTAAATGATTGGCCAAAGCTCAATTTAAGCGAGCCAGAAGAGCTAATAAATGAACTAAATAAAGTGGTGTCAGGTAAATTGATATATGACAAACTCAAGAAATACTTAGAGCAACTGAATCCATCGACGGACGCAATTGGCTGGGCTTGGAAAACAGAATCTTTAATATCAGTGCTTGAAATGTTCGACACAAAAGATCCACAGAAAAAGGAAGACTTAGTGTCGATCATTGATCTATTGACTGGAAAAATAGAATAACTATAACATCACCTCATTCATACTACCGAAGTATCATTGAAGCTCTACGACAATATTTGAGACCATTCAACTAACGCGTTGCACCTCCATCACTTATCGTAACGAAGGATTATCCTAAGTGGCACAACAAAAACTTCATCGAAAGATGAGGCTTTTTTAATGCGATAAGAATCATTCACCTAAACTTAACGAACATCAAATCAATCTCCACTCACCCACTCTCCAAACCACTCGGCATTCTTCAAATTGCATTCTCCCAGAAAAAAACCTACTTTCAAGCAACTAAAAAACCAAAACAACTATGAGAACATCTACTCTACTTTTAATTTTCCTTACATCTTCTTGGATTTCCTTCGGACAGCACCCGAGTTGCGACGGAACTCGCTATTTGAATCCAGTGTATACTGTTGACCAAACGGATGGAATCACTTTCGGGAATTCAACTTCATTTGCTGGGACAAACGCTGATTTATTGCTTGATTTTTTTGAACCAAGTGGTGATGTTGCAGCCTCACGACCATTGATCATCCTCGCTTTTGGAGGAAGCTTTATTGGTGGATCACGTGATGCCATGCATGCATACTGTAATTACTATGCAGCGCGTGGATACGCTTGTGCCTCGATTGATTATCGCTTGTACGACGGACCAATTTTCCCACTTCCAGATTCAGTGACAATGACAGATGAAGTAGTGAAAGCACTATCTGATATGAAAGCAGCCATTCGATTTTTCAAAGAGGACGCAGCGACAACCAACACGTACAAAGTAGATCCAAACTTCATTATTGTTGGTGGGATTTCTGCAGGAGCAATTGTTGCCGCACATGCCGGAATGCTCGATTCTACAGATCAGATTGAACCATATGTTCTCCCTCTAGTTGCGAATAATGGAGGTTGGAGAGGTAATAGTTCTTCAAACTTGGAATACAGCGATGATGTAATGTGTGTTTTAAATTTCTCTGGAGCATTGCGATCAGTAGACTACATCGATCCAACAGATGTTCCATTATTTTCAGTTCATGATGATATGGACGACGTAGTTCCTTACGCATATGGATATGCTTCGATTTTTGGTATTCAGATAATCTCGCTCGAAGGATCTTACCTTATGCATGAAAAAGCGCAATCGGTAGGATTGAATTCTGAGCTTATTACTTACGCAGCCAGCAATGCTCATGTTAGTTACTTCGGAAATCAAACTGCAGCAGATTCAATTCTTTCGCGTTCATTGAACTTTTTGTACCCACAAATTTGTGGAGTAGGTGCTGATGTAGAAACGTTAACACCGACTATTGAATTCGAGATGTATCCAAATCCAGCTCAATCATCTGTAACAATTGAACTTTCAAACAATCAAAATTTCACCTTATCGATCATTGATCTATCAGGAAGAAATATCGCTACAACTAAAAATGTATCAGGAAAAACAGTTGTATCAATAGCTGGGTTTACTCCCGGGATGTACTTGGTTGAAGTTTTGAATGAACAAGCTGGAATAAGTGAACGTAAACAGTTGATGATTTATTAAGATCACTGAATTGACTGCATACATTATATGTGCACGGTTAAACAAGATATTCGATAAAAAAGAGGCTTCAATTGAGGTCTCTTTTTCGTTATAACTAAAGCTAGCGTAAAGAAAATCGAATCATCAACTCTAAATTTTCAGAATAGAACTAAAGATTCCTACACTAAAATTACTTCGAAAAAAATTGCCCTAATATGACGCACGTCATTCTTTAAACTGGACATTCCCCCGACCTTTCTGAAAGATAATTCAAACAATAAGAAAGATGAAAAAGAGAGAACCAGTATCAAAAATCATGACTTCAGATGTCATCACCTTGAATCACACAGACAACCTTGAAACGGCTGAGCAATTGTTTAGAGAAAAGAACATCCGCCACATCCCAGTTGTAAGTGGCAAATCCGTTATTGGAATGCTCAGCTTGACAGATTTACTCCGTATCAGTTTTGCAGATGCAGCTTCAGAGGAAAATGTGGATACAACAGTTTACAAGATGTTCACATTGGAGCAGGTAATGGCAAAGAAAATTGTGAGTATCAGTTCGGATACTACGATCAAAGAAGCAGCGGAAATTTTATCTAAAAAGGAGTTTCATGCTCTTCCTGTTGTTGATAATGGTGAATTGACAGGAATTGCAACAACAACCGATATGATCAATTACTTATTGGATCAATACTAAGTGAACACAACCCTAACCACAAAGACCAATGTCCTTCTGAGAAAATTCTTGGAAGGACCTTTTTTGAAAAACCTTTTAGCGTATATTTAAACATTGGAATTCACCAACGAAGAGCAGTAATGCAATTTCATCTAAATAAAATCAATTGAAAACATGAGTGATTTAGTCAAATTAGATGCTATTGAAGAACGAATTTTAGGTGTTTTACTAGAAAAAGAAAAGACGGTTCCTGATTCCTACCCAATGACGGTGAATGGAATATTAACGGCTTGCAATCAAAAATCAGCACGAAGTCCTGTAATGGCTCTTGATGATGATATGTTACAGATTGGCATTGATGGTTTGCGAGGAAAAGGATTGGTGAATACCGTTGTTGGAGGAGGAAGTCGAACATTGAAATACAAGCACAATGCTCCCGCCAACTTGGATATTGATCCAAACGAAGAATCCATTATATGTTTGTTATTATTGCGTGGGCCTCTCACTCCAGGAGAAGTAAAAAGCAACGGTAGCCGATTGTATGACTTCCCCAATCTTGAGAGTGTCCAGAACTGCATGCACGAATTAGCAGAAAGAGAAATTCCATTGGTCCAACTTTTACCTAGGCGAACTGGACAAAAAGAAGGGCGTTATGCACATTGTTTGGGTGGCGAAATTGATCTCGAAGCACTAATCGAAGAAGAAAGTGTAGCAATCGCTCCTGTTTCTAATTACGAAAAACGACTGTCTGAATTGGAACTAGAAGTTGCCGATCTGAAGGAAAAAATGTCAAGGTTGGTTGATTTGCTGGATTAAAGCTAAGAAGCGAAAATTCAACATTTCGTATTTATCAGTATCAACACGATTTATATCTTAGAATTGAATAAGTAATAAAAAGTCCTGACCAATTGAATTGGTCAGGACTTTATCTTTTATATTGAATCAATGAGGTTTCAAATATGCTTTTACAAGATTTCCATTTCTTTCCCACAACTAGAGCATGGCCCTGGAACATCGTATGAAGGTCCATTTTCACAATCGTCTGGGCATTGATAAGTAGCTCCAGGTACTGCAACATCGTTATCCGCTTTATCTGACGATTCGTCCAATTCAATTTTCATATCATCAGCAGCATCTTCTAATCCACTTGTGTCAACAGAACAAGCAGTAAGACCTAAACCAACAACGATCGTAGCCATAATTAAAATTCGTTTCTTCATCGGTAATGAGTTTTTGGTGTTGTAAATAATATGCACAAGATAGAGATTGACGGAATTAATGTCAAGTAAAACGAATCTAAACAAACCTCTGTAGAATCAATTTAAAACTTCCTGCGTGTAATTTCGCAACCAGACCAGTGCTTTATCTTTGTCTGTGAAAAACTTAGTTGGGACACTTGGCTTAAAAAAGCCTGTATATAGATTCGCTCCGAATTTCTCAATTTGATCTCTCACCAAAATTCCCGTTGCCGATAAACACTCCATAGCAATTCCTTTTGATAGATATGCGTTCGCCGCTCTATTCATTTTTGTTGCTTTTCCAAGTTCAACATAGAGAGGACGCGCAATACCATTCGAAACCATCAAACGATCTTGTGTGATGACTTTTGCCACCTCAAGGTCAAGTGTTTTGAATGAATCTTTGAAAATCTCATGAACAATCCCACGCTCATCAATCCAGTACTCGCAGAATTCATTTTCGTAATAGGCTAGTTTTTGCATAGGGAGTCGTAATAATATCATATATTAGTTAAGTACTTCTCAACTAATTAACAACAGAATGTACATGTTATTCACAAGTCTCCCAAATTTATAAAGTATATTTCTATTATTAACTAATTTTTACGAACTAATCTTAAGTTATTTCATTTTAGGAAATCGCTAGTCGAAGCGAAAAGTTGAAAAGTCGGGAGTGCTTCATTTTATTTTATTGTAAATATATCAATGAGGAAAGAAGTCATCAATACAATTTTTGAATCAATATCCAAGGGCGTTAATATCGGCATTGGACAATTGTATACGGAAGATGAATTCTACGATAAAACGACAATTACCATAGGCGATAGAAAGCACATGAACTTTGGTTCCTATAGCTATCTTGGCCTGGAGCATGACCAACGCTTAAAAAATGCCGCGATCGATGCGATCGAGCGATACGGAATTCAATACCCATCTTCTAGAACTTACGTTTCATCCACTCCTTATCGAGAATTGGAATATCTACTTGGACAGATCTTTGAAAAGCCAGTCATACTTGCCACCACAACGACACTTGCCCATGTCGCGGTAATGCCAATTGTTGTGAACGAAGGAGACGTCATATTAATGGATCAACAAGTCCATTCCAGTGTGCAATTCATGATTTCCCACCTTCAATTACAAGGAATTCCATTCCATGTTGTTCGGCACAACAATATCAAAAGCATCGAGGAAAAATACCTCGAACTATCTAAAAAACACGATCAGGTTTGGTACATGATCGATGGTATTTACAGTATGTATGGTGATTCAGCTCCAATGAAGGAGTTGCATGAACTAATGAATAAATACCCGAAATTTCGTCTTTACGTAGATGATGCGCATGGCATGTCATGGAGCGGACCTAAAGGAGCTGGGTTTGCACTCGAGCACACACCATTTCATGATCAAATGGTACTCGTGACAAGTTTAAACAAAGCCTTTGCTGCTGGAGGTGCGGTTGTTGTTATTCCAGATCCAAGAGTTATGGAGCTTGCCCGAACGTGTGGAGGTCCATTCATTTTTGCAGGTCAACTTCAAATGGCTGCCCTTGGAGCTGGTATTGCTTGCGCGAACATTCACCTCTCCGATGAGATAACAGTGCTCCAAGATGACTTAAAATGCAAAATCGCGTACTGTGAAGCTCAATTGCGCATGCATAATCTTCCGTTCATAGAAAGAGAGTATGGTACACCCATCTTTTTTGTTGGTGTTGGTCTTCCCCGACTAGGATACTCCCTAGTTCAAAAGATGATTCGCGCAGGTCAATACGTCAACCTTGCGATCTTCCCTGCTGTTTCAGCCACATGCACAGGAATCCGATTCACGATTACTTGCAACCACTCATTGAGTCAAATTGAAACACTCATTTCAGAATTGTCCATTCTTTTTCAACAAACTTTATTCGAAGAAGAACGATCAATTAAAGACATTTATAAAGCCTTCCGTAGATCACCGATTTACATGCCTTCTTCTTCAAAAGAAATCCCAATCATCAAGAAGGAACAAGTTCCATTTCGACTTCAGTATGAACAACACATTGAGAAAATTCCAAAAAAATTATGGAATAATATCATGCAAGACAAAGGCAGTTACGATTGGGATGGGCTTCAATTACTAGAGACCGTATTTCACAATAACGATGAAGAGCACAACAACTGGGACTTCCATTATTTCGTATTGCGCGATTCAAGCGGGAAAATTATTCTTTCTACGTATTTCACTTCTTGTCAGACGAAAGATGATGCTTTAGTACCTGTACTTATTTCACAACAAGTCGAATTAGAACGGGAAACAAATCCCTATTACTTGTGTTCAAAAACACTCTTGATGGGCTGTCCGGTTTCAATAGGTGATCATTTATACATTGACAAAAGCCTTGAAAATTGGGAAGATGGACTTGCGTTTTTTCTTGAGAAGTTAACCTTACTTTACGATGAAAATGCTGCGAACGTTCTCAATATTCGAGACATTTCAAAAACGGACCTTCCTCTTCACTCAACGCTTGAAGGCCAAGGGTTTGTTAAAGTCGACGTGTTTGCGGGATATGAAATTTCTCTAGATGGAATCACTACCTCAAAGGAGTTTTTAGCGCATCTTCGAAGCGATCAGCGACGATTCGTTCGCCAACGTGCAGTAGATCATTCAGACCAATTTGAAGTCCGGTTGCTCGGATCCAAAGACATTCATCTTTTAGATGACATCTACCAACTCTATCTCAACACGAAGGAAAAGCACTTAGAATTGAATCTTTTTGATTGTTCAGAGGAATTATTCCGTGCAGCATTCTACTCATCAAATTGGGATGTTCTCATTCTCTCCCTAAGAGCGGATTCTACCAATAAACCAATTGGACTCGCATTGAATTACAAAACTGCCTCCAGTTATAATTTCATGTTTGCAGGACTTGATTACCGCTTCGTTGAGTCGCACAATACCTACAATCAACTTCTCTGGCAAATCGTTCTTCGCTCGATTGAATTAAGAAGTCCTAGATTAGATCTTGGATTAACAACAAAGCAAAACAAGCGGAAATTTGGAGCGACAGAGTATTCGAACGTCGCATTTGTTCAAGTGAAGGATGACTTCAATTACAAGATCATTAGCTCAATGGTGAACTACGATGGCAAAAAGCAATTAGCCCCTTCCAAACCTGTCGAAAAACGGGAACCGAGACTTGAAGAGCATTTTGGAATAAAAAAGATGTCGAAATTTGGTTAATGCTTTAGCGTAATTGAAAATTTTGAGCCAACATTTAACTCGCTTTCAACTGAAATTGATCCCTTACAACGTGCTAAACAACGTTGAATAAAATAGAGTCCTAATCCGTAACCTTCAGTAGATCTTGAACCACGGTATCCTTTATTGAAGATTTTTTCAATTTCTTCTTCACGAATTCCAATTCCATTATCAGCCACTTCGATTAACGTTAAATTATCTCTCTCTGAGAACGTCACATGAATGTGAGAATCGTTTTCTGGACTCCTGTATTTCACAGCATTGCTAATCAAGTGTTTTAGGATTGAATAAATTGTTTCAAAATCTCCTGAAAACGGTTGAATCAATGTGTTTTTCACTTCAAATACAACCTCATCAAATCCAACATGAAAACGCAATTCAGATAAAATGCTCTTCACAATCGTATTTGGATCAATAAATTCAACTGACGACTCCTCTACCTTGTTCAACTTATCCAATTGAGAATATTTTATGCGGTAAAGGCTTTCCAATGATGTCTGAAGGCTATAATTATGTTCACTTGGTGAAACATTTCCTTTTTTCAGTGATTTCACAGCATCAATTACACTGTCAATTGATGTCAAGTTGTTATATATCTCTTCATCCTCATCAATCAAGGTTGTATCAAAATCGATACTCACAACAAACTCTTTGATTTCATCTTCCAAATCTCCAAAGTTGTCGTCTCCTTGCACTTCTAGTAATCGTACATATGCTTCTTTCAGTAAATCTTCAGCCCCAATTTGCATTAAAGGAGTCTCCTCAGATTGATTCGTAGAAATTTCTGTAAGAGATAAACCTTTCCAATTTGGAATAAAATTAAATATAGACTGATCAATCAACTCTGTACTTGGCTGTTGAAACATCTTCCCTAACTGTCGACTTGCAAATCGGATCAATCCATTCCCATTTGTAACAAAAAATGCTTTTGTCGAATCAAAATCAAGGTACGTATTGACTGCTTTTACAGATACTGTAGACTCTTTAAATTTCTCAGAAAGTGATTCTAAGATGAAACCAATGTAATTGAAAATATTTCGTTCTTCATCGACAACCTGGAAAACAGGAATGTCCTGAGTATAGTCGAGACGCATTAGACCGTCTACAACATGATTAATGATATCTGAATCACTCGTCCCGGCATCGTCATCATCCAACCCAACGAATACGATCTTCTTGAGCAACAAAAACAATTGCTTGTGCTCGTCCGTCCATTCCGTTTCAGAAGTATCTTCTAAAATTCTCTTTGCCGACCGAATCACTCCTGCGAGTTCTCTTTCAACGACCAACTCTTCGTCTGAACATTGCATCTCAATACTCTTCAGTAGAACTGATTCAGAAATATTTAAACGATTTTGTTTTTTAAGGATGAGTTGCTCGCAGTATTCAGCAAGAACTTGTGCCGCGAATGGATCGAATTCACGAATATTATTTTTGATTATATGTCCTCCTTCAGAAGAAATGTTTTCTCTCATTTATCAACCTATTCAACAATTAATATATCTATCGTTGGGATGTTGGACGAAAATAATTTCTAGTTTGTGGTGTAAGTGTAAGAGTAAATTTAGTGAGAAAAGGTGACTAATCCATGAAATCACAGAGAAGAATGTCGAAATTTAACGGAATCAATTGGTTCTTACGCATTTAACCACTAATATTTGATCCTGAATATTCGCTACTTCTATTTAAAATCAATAATATTGGTTTCCAAAAGGATCAAACATTATTAAACTTCAGAAAGAAGACGAATCCTTACTACAGCAGTCCACTTTTTATTGTCACTCCTATCGGTTGTAAATTAACCTCACTTCCTATTTTTTTATGAAGCGAATCAACTCAACACCTTGCTCGTGTACGATGCTAACAAAGTATACTCCAGTTGCCAATTCAGAAACATTAATCTCTGAGTTCATTGATTCAATCGTTGATTCCAACTTTCCACTAGCAGAAATCACATCAATACGAATCAATCCTGTAAGCTCATCAAGACCTTCAATGGTCAATTTCTCATCAACTGGATTTGGATAAAGACTTAACTTATCCTTGTACATCTCACTGAATCCGGTGTAGTCTACCAAGAAACATGCTGATGTATCTACACATCCATTTAAGTCTACTTCAACAGCATAGTTCCCAATAATGGGAGTCGGTGTGTACGATTGATTTGTTTCACCACCAACAATGGCGTTGTTGTCATCACAATCCAACCACTGATAATTTGCTCCAGCTTGGCCGACCGTTAATAGTGACCCAGATTGCGTTACATTCACACTTGGCATTGGGTTAATTGTTAAATCCAATGTTACAATTGAATCGCACCCAGTAGCATTCGTCAATGTCCAAGTTGCAGAATTATTCGATGCCGTATACGTAATACCATCTATCCAATCGTACGTATTACATGCCGTTTGCACATCAGTGCCAGCAGTTGAATAAGTAACCGTTAAGTCAAGCGTTACAACCGAATCACACCCAGCAGCATTCGTCAATGTCCAAGTTGCTGTGTTGTTGGATGAAGCGTACGTGTTTCCATCCACCCAATCGTACGTATTACATGCTGTTTGCACATCTGTAGCCACTGTGGGTTGACATTGTGATAATTTAAGTACGAATACGTCCCTCTCTCCAATAGCGGTCAAATTCAATGTGCCAGCACTTGGGTCAAAGTCAGGTGTATTTCTAAAATAACCTGCAGCGTAAATGTTATTATTCAAATCGACGTTTATGGCCCATGCAGACACTGTTGACGATCCTCCAAATTGTTCCACCCATATCAAATTTCCGTTTCCATCCAGTTTCTGCAAATACATGTCACTCCCTGCTATCGAAGTGAGGTTACTGACTCCAACTCCAGGGTCAAAATCCGTAGTACCGTTAAAGGTTCCTGTCGTGAAAATATCTCCATTTGAATCTATCTCTACCTCCTGCACATTACCCCCAGCAATTTGTTCCCCCGATAAAAAATCACCGTTCGAATCCAAATTGATTAGATATCCTGCACTCGACCCAATCGGAGTGAAATTACTCACCCCAATACCAGGGTCAAAATCAACAGTGCCGGCGAAACTACCAACGAAACTTACATTTCCACTTGCACTTACACCAAGAGACTTCCCTTGAACAGTGTTAGCCCCCCCTATATGTTTCGCCCAAACTAAATTACCGTTGGCATCCAATTTTGTAATGAAAACGTCCTGATTACCCAATGAATTAAAGTTTAATGTCCCAACCCCAGGGTCTGCATCAACTGTACCATAGAAGTAGCCCAAAGTGTATATATTTCCAAAATTGTCAAGTGCACTTGAATGACTATACCCAATACCATTACCAACCATATGTTTTGCCCAAACGAAATTGCCATTGGCATCCAGTTTTTGTATGAAAATTTGCCTTGTGCTAGCAGTCAAATTACTCACACCAACACCAGGGTCAAAATCTACGGTGTTGTCAAAATAACCTGATGTGTAAACATTACCAGCCATATCAGTAGAGATTGAATGTCCGTGATCACCACCTGTGCTGCCTGTTTGCGTAACCCACAACAAATTTCCATTTAAGTCTAACTTCAACACATAAAAATCATAAGCTCCATTTGAGGTTAAGTTAGTAGTTCCAACTCCAGGGTCAAAATCCACAGTTCCATGAAAATACCCAGTGACATAAACATTACCTCCTATATCAATAGCAATTGCCTCGCACAGATCAACGCTAGTTCCGCCTATTTGTTTCGCCCATAAAAAATTTCCATTTGCATCAAGTTTTTGGATAAAACCATCCAACGCCCCATTTGAGGTTAGATTAGCTATTCCGACGCCTGGGTCAAAATCCGCAGTGCCTTCAAATCGTCCAGCCGTATAAACATTACCACTGGCATCTGTGGTTAACGAAAAAGCCCAATCATTTGAACTTCCACCCATTCCGCTGACCCATTCAAGTGTAGGCTGTGCAAAAAAGTTAAAAACAAATAAATTAGATAGTATCAAAAGTACAGTAGGTATTTTCATGTGATTGCGGTTTTGTACAATTTTAGTCTTTATAATTTATTCTGATCTCTACTTTTATCCGTTGGTAATAAAATCAAGCATATTGGTTTGATGTTTTTATCAACTGGTATGTCAATCTTAATGAAATTAGGCGATTTTCACCCCATAACGTAGAGCAATGAGCCAGTACAAGGGAGAACTACGGTGGTTTTGAAGTCATCTACGCAAAAGTCCATTCCACAAAAAACCTCCAGAAATCAAAAATCCCTCATCAGTAAACTGACAAGGGATTTGTTTGTGGTGATACTTGGAATCGAACCAAGGACACATGGATTTTCAGTCCATTGCTCTACCGACTGAGCTATATCACCGACCTAAATTGTGGGTGCAAAGGTATGTATTTCTTTTTAATACATCTCACCTAATGCGTGTTTTTTTTTCACTTCGTATATTTACGGCATGCAAAACAAGACAGTCTTCATTATTGATGCAGGAAATTCTTCGATTAAAGTAGCTCGATTTAATTCAAACCAGCTCCTTGAGGTTCAGCGATTTCCTAAAGATGACTTGAGTAAAATCAAGGACTTTATCAGCACAAATAAAGGTCAATATGCTCTATCCTCTGTGCTCTCAAAAAAAGAAACAAAAAACATTATTGAGACAAATTCCGGGATAATTCTCCTTGAAACAGACACAAATGTTGACATGAAGATCAATTACGGCACAACAAATACACTTGGAATGGATCGTTTATGCAATGCTGTTTTTGCTTACAATCGTATGAAAACTGATTATGCTGTTGCATTAGATATTGGTACGTGTATCAAATTTGACCTTGTTCATAAAACCGAAGGCTATATAGGTGGTTCAATCTCTCCTGGAATTGACCTTCGATACAAAGCGTTGAATGATTATACAGGGAAATTACCCCTTCTGTCCAATAAAACACGCCCTGAGCACGTTGGAACGTCAACTAATTTAAGTATTCAATCGGGTGTAATGAACGGAATTAACGCTGAAATCAACGAAATGATTGAGCAATATCGAGAGCGCTTTTCGAGCTTAACTTTTTTTGTGACAGGCGGGGATGCACGGAACTTTGATATCCCTTCAAAAAATGACATCTTTGCAGACGAAAATCTAACCTTGATTGGGTTACACGAAATATATCAACAGAATGCGTAAACTTCTTTTCTTGCTCAGTTTCATCGTTTTGGGAAGTAGTTCCATCGCGCAAATCACAGCTAACTCCCCTTATAGTTCTTTTGGGCTAGGAGAGGAAGGCGGACTTGATCATGCTAACATCTCTGGTATTGGCAACTCATTTGGAACCGCCATCGATTCATTTACGCTGAACTATTACAATCCTTCGAGTTACAATTCTTTATCTACTGGAAACCCTCTTTTCTCAACAGGGATCTCCTCGAGAATATCTTCTTTTACTGAAGGAAGCCTTACAAATGTTAGCACGCTTTCAGCAATTCAGCATTTTGCGTTTGGATTTAAAGTGAAAGATTACTTCGGAATGGCATTTGGTTTGAAACCTTATAGTCGAAGAGGATACGAATTTTCTAATTACACCCTTATCGATGCTGATTCCATCAAACATACTTATTCAGGAACTGGAGGAATCAATGAATTGTTTCTTGGTTTCAGTACAAATATTTTCAAATTAAGGTCAACACAATTATCGGTTGGAGCAAATTTCGGTTACTTATTCGGAAGTCTAGAAAACCAGAGATCAAGTACTTTAGTAAGCGATGGGTTTGACATAAGTGGTGGAGTTGACATAAAAACGATCCGTGCGAAATCATTTCACTATGATCTTGGAATGAATTTCACGCATAAGTTCAATCAATCAAATGCATTGATGATCACTGCTGTAATTGATCCAGGTCAAAACATCGCAACAACATACTCTTATGGTCGATACTATTCTACAGATGTAAACAATACAAACGTTTACGACACTTTGGAGTATTCGGGCTTAGTCGGTGGAATAGTTCAGTCAATTCCACGATTCACCTATGGGCTTCGATACACGATTTCAAGTAATACAAGTATGGATGCAAACAAAAAACTGAATAGCGCACTTGCCATTCACGCATCATACAGCACAGCTGACTACACGAATTTCACACTTCCTTTTGACACGGTATCAGTAAATTTCTCAAAATCGACGAAATATACGCTTGGATTCGAATTCATTCCTGAGACGGATTTCATTAATAATAAGCCAATTACGAAGTTTTACGAACGAATACGCTACCGTGTTGGTACGTATTATGCATTACTGCCTTACCAAACAGACGGTAAACAAGTCACAGACTTTGGCACAACATTTGGATTAGGATTACCAGTTGTTATTAAAAACTCTCTTTCATCCATTAACTTTGGATTTACAATAGGACAAAGAGGAGTTGGCAATCAACAATCGTTAGGTGAAACGTATTACGGAATCAACTTTGGAGTTACCATAGCACCGCTAGGCGACAACTGGTTCCAGAAACGCAAGCTGAATTAATTAAATTGAAGAAAATGAAATTTGGAAAATTACTTTTAGTTGGAGCAACAGCTTTCTTAACATTTACTGCGAGCGCACAAGATGATGCAAAACGTGAATGTGATAGAATGAGATTTCTTGCTGGAGAAGGCGTAAAAGCAAACGACTACAAAAAAGCAACTCTTTATTACCACAAAGCAGAAATTGCTTGTGGTGGATTTGATAAAGCAAACTGGGATCGTCTTCTTGGGAGTATCAAATATGTAATTAACGAAGAAACAGACGAAGGAATTAAAAAACTATACATCGATTCAGTTCTTCACGCTTATGTTCGCCAAGAGACTGCAGGTTTCTATGAAGAAGGGTACGACCTTGAGCGAGGAATGTACATCATGCAATCTTCTGCACCTGATGCAGCATTGGCGGATAAATTCTTTCGAAGAGGAATCAAAGCAGCTGGATTGGAAACGCATGAGGCGTACGTTGTTTATGCTTACTACGCAACTTACTTAATGTATACTGCAGCTGAAGGAGACGAGCAAGTTGCATTGAAAAAACGAATGATTTCTGATTACTTTGAGTATTCTGAAATGGTTGCTAAAGCCGGAATGACTCCATTAACGCAAGAAAGCCTTACAACTTACTTGGATTACGTAGTTCAATCGTGTGATGAATTGCTTCCTGAGATTGAGGGATACATCACGAATCTTCCTGAAGATAAAGATGCTGCAATTCAAGCGATTGAAAGAATGCTTGGTCTATTGGATGCAAAAGGATGTAACGATAGCGACGAGCACTTAGCATTAGTTAATGCTTGGTTAGAACGCGATCCTAATTCAATCTCTGCATTACTTGCTAAACTTGATCACATGCCTGGTTCAAAAGCAATTCCAATCATTGATGACATCATTAGTAAAACGGATGATCCAGAGATGATAGCAGAGCTTCAATACAAGAAAGCATACCTTCAATACAACGCAGGTCGGTACAAAGCCGCTTACGGAACTGGAAAATCGTGTACTGGAAAATACAAATCAGATGGTTTAAGCATCGCAGCTAAATGTGTGGCTGCTATGGCAATGAGTTGTGGAGACAGTACTTTCGAAAGAAAATGTAATTACATCTACGCTGCGCAACTAGCCGAGAGAGCTGGAAAATCTGGAGCAGGATACAGAGCAAAGGCACCAACTTCATCAGAATGTTTCAATGAAAACAGTCCAAAAGCTGTAACATTGTCTTGCTGGGGAGTAACAGTAAACCCTTGTCCTTGATTGAATGAAAAACTCTTCAACGATATACAAATACTGGATACCTGTCATTTTTATGGCAGGTATCCTTTTTTCTTGTGTAAATGATTTGGACACCATTCAAAAAGTAACCTACGACCCAAAAGCACCAAATGAAACTTCTACAAACCTAGAGGTTCTCTACACTGATTCCGGATATGCACGGGTAAAAATCTTCGCGAAATTAGCCGAGACATATACTTCTCCTGAGCACGTAACAAAATTCAAAGATGGCGTCGAAGTTGATTTCTTCTCTGACAAAGGCGTAGTCATTTCAAGGCTAACAGCACTTTATGGCGAAGTTAATTTCAAGACAGGAATAATCACCGTTCGCGATTCTGTGGTTCTCAGAAACTTAAAGAAAAAACAAACCCTCGAAACAGAAGAGTTGTTCTACAACCAGCTCAACGATACCATCTCAACTCAAAAATATGTTATTTGTAAACGAGATGGGAAAGGCGTGATCGGTCGGGGTCATGGATTAAAAACAACACGCTTTTTCAATTATGCTGAAATTCTCGAACCCGAAGGGAAGGTGGATTTCTCAGATGATTGACTTATCCTATTCAAACTTCATTGTCTTGATTGCAGCCGTTGAATTGTAAACTAATTTCAACATTTATCTCACCAAAATAAACGCCCACTATGAATCTCTTAAAGGTACTTTTAGTTGGAGTTACAACATTTTTATCAATCACAACAAGCGCACAAGATGATAACCTAATATGCGACCGGTTAAAATTCCTAGCTGGAGAAAGTATCGTGTTGAACGACTTTAAAACCGCAACAGCCTATTACCTGAAAGGAGAAATCAGTTGTGGTGATTACGATCAAGCAAACTGGGATCGGCTTCTAGGAAGCATCAAATACGTGATCAATCAAGATGAAGACGAGAATGCTAGAAAGAACTACATCGACACGCTTCTGAATGCATGGGATAGGCAAGAACTTGCAGGCTTTTACCAAGAAATGTATGACCTGGAGCGGGGAATGTACATTATGCAATCCGCTAAACCAGATTATGCGAAAGCAGATATATTCTTCCAGCGCGGAATCAAGGCGCAAGGTGAGAAAACGCACGAAGCATACCTAGTATATGCCTTTTATACAACTTACTTTTTGTATAATAATGCAAAGGGCGACAAGAAAGCTAAGTTGAAAACACGAATGATTTCCGATTACTTTTTCTATACCGAAATAAGTGATAAAACCGGAATGTCAGATTTGACGCACGAAGCGCTGGACACTTATTTCGATTATGTAGTTGAATCCTGCGATGATCTACTTCCTACAGTTCAAGACTATATCGAAGCATTGACGGAGGACACTGTGGCAGCGATCCACTCGATCCAACAAATGACTACACTTCTTGAAGGTAAAGGATGTACAGGAAGCAAAGAATACAGAGAGTTGCTTGATGCTTGGTTGGAACTTGAACCATATTCATGGGAAGCTAACCATAAAAAAAATCCAATTTCAAACGAGGCAGATGCGATCACTAGATTGGATTACTACATGCTTAGAACGAAGGATCCAGATATGAAGGCAGAGCTTCAATACAAGAAAGCATATATTCAATTCAACGCTGGTCAGTACAAAGCTGCTTACGAAACTGGAAAATCGTGTACTGGAAAATACAAATCAGATGGTTTAAGCATCGCAGCTAAATGTGTTGCAACCATGGCAAACAGTTGTGGAGATAGTACTTTCGAAAGAAAATGTAATTACATCTACGCTGCGCAACTAGCAGAGCGAGCTGGGAAGTCTGGAGCAGGATACAGAGCAAAGGCATCATCAGATTGTTATCCTGAAGATATGAAACAAGTATTTTTAAATTGTTGGGGAGTAACAGTGAACGCCTGCCGTTAATATCATCAAACTTAGAACAGCGAACTCAATAATTTACACAGCAAAATAACTCCCAACCTTCAGTTACATCCGTTCGATAGTGGCTATGGATTTCTCAGATGATTGACTACTTTTGTAAAAACACTTGATATGGAACGTTACAATCAAATCATGCTATATTTCTGGTTACTCGTAGGAGCATTTGCTCTCATTGCGGTGACCTATTTCGGAATCATTGAAGGATTTGATAAATGGGCGTACTATTATATTTTCGCGGTATTGGCATTTCTGATGTTCTTCATGAGACGTTACATGATGCGCCGAATGAAAAAACACATGGCTTATCTCGAAGAGCAAGAGAAAAATGCTCAATCTGAGAACAAGTAACACCGACAAGCCGTACCGTTTATCCTAACAATGGTTAACTCATCATCCTTAAACCCTCACTAGCGGAGAATTACATCTGTGGTGCGTGGCAATATGTTAAATTTGATTCAATACCGTTACGAATGTAACTTTTTGCGTTATCAGATGGTCTAACATGTTATGAAGCTTAACTTAATTCTTCTTTCACTTCTAATGATTTGCGCCAACGCAGTTTGGTCACAGCAACTCGTCAAAGGAACAATCATCGATGAATTCGATTCACCGATTCCTTACGCGAAAATCTATGTGAAAAATGGTGCTGATCTCAGAACAGAAGCCGACGTGAATGGCTACTATGAAATGAGACTGGGCGCAGGAGAATATTTTCTCGTATTCGCAGCAATGGGATTTGACTCTAGAGAATCTTACCTGACAGTTTCAGATAAACCTGTTGAGAAAAACATGCAACTCTTCCCTGCTGCACTCGATATTGAAGGAGTTGAGGTATCAGCAAAAAAGTCGAACCCTGGCCGTGAAATCATGCTGAAGGTTGTAGCTAAACGGGATAAAATCAATCAGTGGAATCACCCGCATACTGTTCAGGGATACATTCGTGCAACGGAAAACATCGATCGAAACGAGAAAAACTCGAAAGAAAAAAAGGAAAATTCGAAAGAAAAAAAGAAAAAAAACAAAGAGAAGAAAGAAGAACCTGAAAATACAGATCCTGACGGTGTAAAAGATCCTTTCGCAGCAGAGAAAGCCGAAAGAGAAAGGGAACTGACCAAGCTTGCCAACTCAATGAACCTCGTCGAATCCAATTTCACATTGCACTATGGCGATCGAAATCATGTCAAGGAAATTCGAAATGCCTACGAACAACGCGGTCAGAAAAGACGTAATCACCTCTACTATACCACTACCGTTAAATCTAATTTCAATTTCTTTAAAAATCTATTGCACCTTGATGACTTACATCAAACTCCAGTAAGTTCCCCGATCTCTGGACCTGGAATACTTTCATATAAATACCGATTGGTGGATCAATATGAGGAAAACGGTCAAAAAATCCATAAAATTAAAATCATTCCACGCTACTCATCGACATCAACTTTAGCTGGACATATCTACGTAATTGATTCATTGTGGTTGATTCAAAAAATCGACTTGACGATGGAAAAAGGAAACCTCCTTGTCTACGATTACTTTCAAATAGAACAACAATTCGAACATCCAGGTGATACATTGTGCCTCTTGACAAAGCAAACATTGACATATGGAGTAAAATATAAGACYCARACATCMAAATGCACAACGATTGCWACATTCAAAGATTATAACTTCTCCCCAAACTTCGGGTCTAAGTTTTTCTCGAATGARGTTGCGGTAACGGAACAAGAAGCCTACGATAAAGACACAWCTTACTGGGCARAAAACCGAAGCACTGAGCTCACRCTTGCGGAACGTCGATACATCATCACAAAAGAYAGYATTCATGACGCGCACAACAGAGTAGAATACTTAGATTCCGTTGATGCCGTATTTAATAAGATCACTGTTTGGAAAGTACTTTGGTTTGGGATCGAGCGCCGAAACCGCTCAAAAAAGACGCAATGGTATTTGAGTTCTTTAGCCAGCTTAATAGAACCAATATCGATTGGAGGTCCGCGAATTAATCCAGGCTATTTCTATTTTAAAAAATGGGAAAACGAACAAATTTTGACCACAAGTCTTGATATGTCCGTCGGTATTCTAAATGCTGATTTAAGAGGGTCGACATCCATTTTTTATCGGTATCAACCTTTTCATTTTGGCTCTGTCCGTACTCGATTTTATCATAGCCTTGGTGCCATTCGAAATGCAGATGCCTTCACGCAAATCTACAAACGGGACAATTTCTTCGAGGTAACTGGATTATATATTGAGCATGATTATGAACTGTTTAACGGGTTTTATGTCAATAATGAATTCAATTTTGCCGAGAGACGAAGCATTCAAAATTATAAATTCTTAGAAAGCTTAGATGAATTCCTACCGAACAATGACCCAACTGAGTTCGAGGCATATCAGGCATTTATTGCCAACATGACGATCAGATACATTCCAAATCAAAAATACATGCGAGAACCGAATCGCAAGGTTATACTTGGTTCGAAATGGCCAACTTTCTATGTCTATTATGAAAAAGGAATACCAACACTGTTCGGAAGCGACATCGATTATGATTACGTTTCAGGTGGAATTCGCCAAACGTTTAAGATCGGAACGCTTGGCACATCTTCTTACCACGTTAAAGGCGGTACCTTCCTTACAACGAATGTAGTGAAGGAAATCGATCGAAAATTTCAACGAAGAAGTGACCCGATCTTTTTCACCAATCCACTCGGCTCGTTTCAATCACTCGATTCCTTGCTTCCAACTGACAGATTCTACCTCGAAGGACATTACATCCACCATGATAATGGAGCGATCATCAATAAAATTCCATTCATGAAGAAAACACGAATTGGTTTGGTTGGTGGGGCTAGCTATTTGTATGTTCCCGAACACAACTGGCAACACTACGAATTTGTCTTCGGATTGGAACGAACATTCAAATTTTCTAGACGACGCCTTCGTTTAGGACTCTATGGAACCTACGCCGATGGTAATCAAATGGACTCCCGCTTTGGCTGGAAAATATCCTTCGATTTACTCAGTGATCGCGATATGAAGTATAATTTCTAATGCGAAATAATATCCCTCGCTCGGATTTCTTTTTGGGCGTTCAAGCAGGCTTTACGGTACAAGTCCAGAAATAAAATCTGGAGCTTTCCACTGCAATCCTTAACGCAACTCGTACTTCCCTACTTCTTGCTCTCTCTAGCTGAGAACACGTTCCTAAACGAAATGTACTTATCACTAACCATTTGGGTATAATCAGAAAAATTAATCAACCATCTTTAGATTTCTTTCGTTGTGTAGACATGTAACGTTTATGTGAAAACTCCTATCAATTAACCACAACATCTTTCTTCCTTTTGCGTTGGAAGGCTTGACCTTATGAAACAATTTCTAATTATCTTATTCTTGAGCATCGGATCATCCATCTATGCCCAACATCTCGTATTAAATGAATTAATGAGCGCCAACGACGCTACATTTCTGGATGAAGACGGTGACTTTTCCGACTGGGTTGAATTATACAACCCAACTTCCGCAACAATCAACATTCAGAATTATAGTCTTAGTGATCAATTCTTCGATATAGAAAAATGGTCATTCCCAAGCGTCAGTATCCCGCCAAATGGTTTTTTAGTCGTCTTTTTATCTGGCAAAGATCGCTCAACAGTTGGAAATGAACTGCACGCAAATTTCAAATTAAACGCCTCTGGCGAGTACTTGGTCCTAAGCAATGTTCAAGGTACTGTAGTCGATCACTTACTGCCTGTTTCACTCGATAAAGATCACAGCTACGGACGATTGCCAGACGGATCAAATACTATTGGCTTCTTAACGGAACCGACTCCGTTTAGCACCAATAGTAGCGCAGACTTTATTCGTTTCATCGACTTCTCTCATAATCAAGGCTTCTATTCGTCTTCTTTCGATCTAGACATGTCCTGCTCCGATTCCATTTATTATACGCTCGATGGGTCACTTCCCACACCTCAATCAATTTTGTTCGAATCTCCGATCTACATAACGGCGAATACCGTAAATAAATTATCCTTAATCCCCACAACACCCAACAACTTCGAACCGCCACAAAGCAATCTAAATCAAGGAATTGTTGTCCGAGCTCAGCCCTTTAAAAATGAAGTTCCATCAGGTCCAGTACACAACCGAACATACTTCACTCAGCCATACGATTATACCTTTGAAGTACTTTCTATTGTTATAGATAGCCTGTGTTTATTCGACCAGGACACAGGGATTTATGTTCCAGGTGTTCATTTTGACCCCCTAAACCCTGATTGGTCAGGAAATTATTACCAGCGAGGAATAGATTGGGAACGCGCTTGTTCGGTTTCGCTTTTTGACAAAAACGGAGACGAAGCATTTTCCCAAGACATGGGTGTTCGGATCTCAGGAAATAAATCGAGAATTCTTACTCAAAAATCACTGCGCTTTTACATGCGCGATGATTACGGAAAATCAAGTGTCAGCTATCCCTTTTTTCCTCTTCGAGATTACCAAGAGTTAAAACGATTCGTCGCTAGATCAACCTTCACCTCATGGTACAACAGGAATACACTGTTCAAAGATGAATTGATTCATGCGGTTGTGCATCTCAAAGAAATGGACCTTGACGTTCAAATGGCGCGACCCGTTATTCTATATATCAACGGGGAATATTGGGGAATTCACACCATCAAGGAACGACAAGATGAACACTACTTGAACTCCATTTACGGGATTGACAAGGATAGTTTGGATATTATTGATGGTAACTTGAGCGTGAATATTGGAAGTGCAGCAGACTTTTCTGAACTTTTGGATTTCGTTGAATTGAATGACTTATCCGACCCCGAAAATTATGCCCATGTCACCGAACACATTGACATAGATAACTTCATTGATTATTACATCGTGGAAACCTATTTTGGAAACATGGATTGGCCAGTAAATAACATGCGTTTATGGCGACCACAAACAGCAGGCGGAAAATGGCGTTTTCTCCTCTATGATCTCGATGCTGTAATTGGCGATGTCTATTGGGATCCTTTCGAGCGACTGGACACTCTCACAGATGATCAATCTTTTCTCTTCAAGAACCTATTGCTCAATGAAACATTCAAAAACGAATTCATTTGTCGTTACGAATATCACCTGGCAACAGCTTTTCACCCAGATTTAATGAAAGCATTCATCTATCAATTCAAGGAAACATATGCTCCAGAATTACCCAAGCATATCTTACGCTGGAGCTATCCAAACTCCATGTCTGAATGGGATGAATCCTGCGAATATTTAAAAACATTCTTAGAAGATCGCCCATCCCATATCCGATCATACTTAATAAATTACTTTGACCTTGATGACTTCGAAGATCTTGGCTGCCCATTGGAGGGGACATCAGGAATCTCCATTTACCCAAACCCTGCGGATGATCAAAGCTATTTGCAATTGAACAACCTTGAATTAATTGGAGGAACTGTAAGCATTTTCGACACAAAAGGAACACTTATGAGTGAGGCCTCGGTGGACTATATGACCCAACATCTGCAAGTCATGGATCTCAAAAGTGGACTTTACATCGTATATGTTAGAAAAAACAACATTATTCGAACAGCAAAGCTTCTACTGAAATAAGATTTTCTTTATACTTTTAGCCCAACGAAAAAAACGGGTTTATGTACGGAAAAATGAAAGATCATCTTCAGTCAGAGCTGAAGGCAATTGACGAAGCAGGATTGTTCAAACGCGAACGGATTATCACAACTCCACAAGGAGCGAATGTGCACGTAAGCACAGGCGAAGATGTAGTAATCATGTGCGCAAACAACTACTTGGGATTATCTTCTCATCCGGACGTTATTCAAGCCGCGAAAGACACACTTGATTCTCATGGTTTCGGAATGTCATCTGTACGTTTCATTTGTGGAACACAAGACATTCACAAAGAATTAGAAGCGAAAATTGCAAAGTTCTACGGAACTGAAGACACGATTTTATACGCTGCAGCCTTTGACGCGAATGGTGGTGTTTTTGAACCACTTTTCACTGCCGAAGATGCGATCATTTCTGACGAATTGAACCACGCTTCGATTATCGATGGGGTTCGTTTGTGTAAAGCACAACGCTACCGTTTCAAGCATTCAAACATGGCTGATTTAGAAGATCAGTTGAAAGCTGCACAAGCTCAACGTTTCCGAGTGATCGTTACCGATGGTGTTTTCTCTATGGATGGAGATATTGCCAAAATGGATGAAATTTGTGCTCTTGCCGAAAAATATGATGCACTTGTAATGTCGGATGAATGTCACTCAGCTGGATTCATTGGTAAAACAGGTCGTGGAGTTCCAGAATTCTGTGGTGTTTCTGATAAAATGGATATCATTACTGGTACACTTGGTAAAGCACTCGGTGGTGCCATGGGAGGATACACAACAGGAAAGAAAGAAATCATTGATATGTTGCGTCAGAAATCACGCCCATATTTGTTCTCAAACTCATTGGCGCCTGCTATTGTTGGAGCAGCGAATAAAGTATTTGATATCTTAAGCGAGTCGACAGAATTACGCGACCGTTTGGAAGAAAACACGAAATATTTCAAGGATAGAATCATCGCAGCAGGATTTGATATCAAGGCAGGAAACTCTCCTATCGTTCCAATCATGTTATACGATGCAGCCCTATCACAAAAATTCGCAGATCTTTTATTGCAAGAAGGAGTATATGCAATTGGGTTCTTCTACCCTGTTGTTGCCAAAGGTGCAGCTCGAATTCGTACACAGATTTCAGCAGCTCACTCGCAAATTGACTTGGACAAAGCAATTGCCGCATTTATCAAAGTTGGTAAGGAACTTGACGTAATCAAATAAGATGATTTCGCTCGGACTACCTCATGAAATTGATGCCATCATAGCGCTCACAAAGCGCTGTGGTGAGCACATGCGTAAGAATGGAATAGATCAATGGGATGAAGATTATCCAGATCGCACAGACATCGAGAACGATATAAAAACGGAAACCCTGTTTGCTTATCGCGATGACGAAACGATTATTGGAATCGTTGTCCTGAATGAATCGCAAGAGATCGAATACGATGCAATAAACTGGTTAACGGATTCTAAATCGCGCAACCTCGTTGTTCATCGCTTAGCTGTTGACCCGGATCGACAAGGAAAAGGGATTGCAAGAATGCTGATGGATCATACTGAAGATTATGCCCGACAGCACCAATATGATTCAATCCGTTTGGATACCTTTAGTCAGAATCCAAGGAATCAGCGCTTTTACACCAATCGTGGGTACACTGATCTTGGTTCGGTTTTTTTAAAATACAAAAAAGAGCATCCGTACTTTTGCTACGAATTGCTTCTAAATCAATAATTATGAAACAGATTCTTTTTACCCTTATTGCGATTTCAACATCACTCGCATTTGGACAATCATTGCCACGTGCAAGTGCTGCAGCAAGTGTAAATCAAACGGTAGGCTTAAACGAAATCTCTGTCGATTATTCCCGACCGAGCGTAAACAACCGAGTTATTTTTGGAGATGTTGTACCCTACAACGAAGTTTGGCGCTTAGGAGCGAACGAATGTACCAAATTCACGTGTTCTCTTCCGATCATTATCAATGGGAAAACACTCGAAGCGGGTACGTATTCTGTGTATGCAATTCCCTCAAAAAATCAATGGAACATTGTATTTAATACGAACACTGAGCAATGGGGATCTAGCGATTACGATGCAACAAAGAATGTACTCGAATATACCGCTGCGGTTTCAACAGCTAGTCATCAAGAGTCGATGTCAATCTACTTCGAATCCGTAACAAAGACGAGCGCGAACTTAGTTGTCCGTTGGGCTAATCTAAGCGTTTCTGTTCCATTTTCTACGGACACAAAAGCTGCGGTAGTAAAAGAGATCAGTGATGCTATTGAGAAAGGTGAAAAATTAGGCGACGTTTATGGAAATGCTGCTGACTACTTCCTTGATGAGAATGAATTGGATAAAGCATCGATGTACATTGAGAAATCTTTGGAAATAGAAAGAGCCACTTACAATGTTTTCCTCAAAGCGCAGATCGTTCTGAACGAAGATCCTAAAGAAGCTCGAAAATTAGCTGACGAAGCCATTGCAATTGCTGAAAAAGCAGGAAAAGATGGTTGGGTAAGCTATATCAAACGCAAGTCTTCGGACTGGAAGTAGATGACGGTTCGAGAACTCATAAACTACCTTGAATCCAGGTTCGAACGTATTCAAGATCGTGCGAAGGCGGAAAAGATGCGTGCCTACATGAAGGACAAAAGTCCGTTTTATGGGATATCAGCACCAGATCGAATTACGCTTCAACGCGAGTGGTTCGAGCTAGTAAAGAAGCATCAACCTAACTTTTGGGTCTTGATTCGTGAATTGTGGGAGAAAGATGAGCGCGAATTCCAACTCGTTGCGGTTGATTTGCTCAAGAAACGTCCGAAGAAAGACTATTCAATTGAAGACTGGTCAGAATTGGAATGGGTGCTTACACAGAAATCGTGGTGGGACACTGTCGATTTAATCGCCAGTAATTCCGTCGGAACTTATTTCCTACAGTTTCCAGATATGCGCGACGAGATTATTGATTCATGGCGGAAAAGCGATGATTTCTGGTTGAACAGAACCTGTTTGATTTTTCAATTGAAGTACAAAGGAAAAGCTGATTTCGACTTGCTTAAAAGTTTGATTGCAGAATTTGAATGGAACCAAGAGTTTTTCATTCAGAAAGCAATTGGCTGGAGCTTGCGGCAACATTCCAAGTTTGATCCTCAAGGCGTGAAAGCCTACCTCGATACATCTGACTTAAAAGGTTTGGCTTTACGCGAGGCAAGTAGGTGTATTTAGGGCGTACGCACTATCCTCGATTAATCCAATGATAGCTTTGTGCTCCTTGCGATCTTGTGGTGAAAAACTTACTCAAGCTCTTCATCATACACTTCCTCCATCATCTCAATCATTTCCTCTTTGGAAACGAGATCTTCTTCTTCAACAAAATCAGCGTAGAATGGATATATCTTTCCAATTTCTGTTGATACAATTGATCTATCATCTGCCTCAATAGCATCGGTAACAATCCCGTACACGGTCATGTTCAATTTCATTATCACGAATTCTCCATATATTTCACGAAATCCATCAAGGTCGTTCAGAAATACCTTCATCGTTGGATCGTCACGATCATCAATGCCTAAACAGAATACAAGGAATTCATTATCATTGGTCAAATCTGGTGCAGGATATAATTCAAGGAAATTGGCTAAAATCAATGCTGGTTCACCATCTGTATTGAGTAATTCAACAACGTATTCCGCTAAGAATTCTCGATCACGGTTTCCAGTGTCGTATTTTTTCTCAAGTTGATAAATAGCTGTTGTCTCTGGAAAAACAACCTCGTTTCCAGCCAATTCAATTTCATCCGCTCCAACTGCACCCACGATTTTCTTCAATAAATCCATATCAGGATTCAAGAAAAGCATTGTTGGATATGAATCAAGGTTAAAATCATTCATCAATTGAAGTCCATCGTCTTTTTCGCCATCAAGCTTTAAGCTCACGAAGTGTTCATTCATGAACGCACCCAAGCCCTCATCAACAAATACATTTTTGGTCAAATATTTACACGGTCCACACCACGTTGCATATACATCAATGAAGACTTTCTTGTTCTCCTTTTTGGCCTTTTCAAGTCCTTCTTTCAAGGTAAGGTGYTGGAAGTTGATTCCTTCAGCAAACGAAGTTTGAATGGAAATTACGACGAGCGCGAATGCAAATATGATTTTTTTTACTGATGCCATTTCTAGTTGGTTTTTTAAAGTCTTGACGCTTCACGTCAACCTGGTTTACTTTTGACGTTCATCTACTCGAAAGCTGACAACGACCCTTTCAATGTAATAACCAAGAATGGCGCCAAGGTTACTTAAATCTGCTATAAAAAAATCGATTCCTAAAAAGTAAGGTCTGAATTTATTGTCCATGTCCATGGAGCTTTGAATGTTTCGAAGGTCTTCAATTCTTTCAAGTCGAGTTTCTTCCATTCAACTTCTTCTTTCACGCTCTCATCAAACATGTTGTAGCGCGTAATGCTGTATTTATTTGTAGAGAAATTCGCACTAAAGTCTGTGCCACCACCATCACCACGGTGGAATTCAGTTGAATTTGCTCCGATCAGTTTAAAACTGTCATCCTGAAATCTCCAAACATACGTGTAGCCAGATGTCGTCCAGCTTCCCATGTTGTAGAATAGGTTAAACTCAATTTTCAACGTGCCCTTTACAATTTCAATTCCTTGAAATGGATCATCCATGATCTCATCGTCGTGCGTTACAATGAAGGTTTCACTGCGTGTATTCAATGTGTAGCAATCACTCTCTGCTGTACCGAATAAAATCAATAATTCTCGAGGGTTCTTGTTTATTTCGATTTCATACTCCACCGTAATATTGTCCGGATTTGTTTCTTGAATAACAAAGGCAGCATCAGAAATTCCATCTTTGTTCAAATCACCGTTTGCTTTTTCGATGATTTCCCATCCTTCAGGCACAAACGAATTCATTGCTCCACATTCTTCGACCTCTTCAACTTCTTCCTCCGTTGAGGCTAATTCAAGCTCTGGAGTATCGTCTTTGGATGTTTCGGTTTCATCTTTGGCCGATTGACAACTAGCGAAGCCAATTGAAATAATTGCTAAGGAATAGAGGAGTTTCATAGGATGTGATGTTAGTCGTTTACTTTTTGGAATTAATCTCATACGTATATCCAAGACCGAGCACAAATTCATTGGTTCCGTCAGGGTATCGCCATTGGTGCATTCCAAAGAGCTTGATCGAATGTTGATCTCCAAGCGGATAACTTCCTCCGAATTTAACCCGGTATTTACTCAAGGCATTAACGGATTCAACCTCAAGAAATGTGTAGACCAAATCTCGTTGAAAACGGTAAAACAATTCTGTTGATGCGAATAGATCGAGTTTCGTTTTTGGAAGGTTGTATTCCAACTTGACCTTTAATCGAGCCGTATTCTCCACTCTTTCTTCAGCTTGATGCTCTGTTGTTCCACGCAAACGAAGTGATAATCCAACACGTGATTTTTTTGAGAGGAATAAGTCCTCAATTTTACGAAAGGTGAAATCAGCAGTTAGACGATGTTTTCCAACCCGATTGCTTGTTGCATTTGAATAAGGAACACTCGTCATTCGGTAAGAAAGTCCCGTTTGGAGATGCTTCATTGGTTTCCATGAAACACTTGGAGAAAGAAACAAAGCATTCAAGTTTCCATAACGAAGATCAGTTCGCGATTGCGCTTCGAGTCCTACTGACCACTTTTTGTTGATTGTATACTTTGCTTCGGCACCAATCCAAGTACTCAAATCAGTCGGATAGCTATTGGATTGAGCATTCACCGTAGAAGTGACGATCAAACAAAATAGACCAAGAAATAAATGATTGAATCGCATGACGCTTATTTAACAATCATTAATTGTCCAGCATCAACAACTTGCTTCTTATCCGTAATTGAAGCGCTTAATTCGGAGCGTGTCATTTGTCCCGTAGAAGAAAGCGTATCTATAGAGAAAGCATATACCAGGTAATCTCCTCGCGTCAATCCATTGAACTGAAACATTCCGTTTTCATCAGTTCGAACTGATTCGCTGTAAAAATCTTCATCGCCGTAAATGATGTAAATTCTTTCATCAGCAACTGGAGCTTCCGTAGATAAACTTGAACTTCCGGTTACACTTTTTCCTTGTGTAGCAACATCCACAATAAACGGTGTGTTAACTTCATCAGCATCTGGAACTTCACCGATTTCTAAATTTGTTAAGGTGATAATGTCTCCAACTCTCGAAGCAGAAAAATCGGCGCTTGCCATGCTTTGAATTGCTGTTAAAGTATTTGTCGCAATCGACACATTGGATTCACTGTTACTGTATGTTACTTTGATTCCTGTTCGCCCAGCTAAATTTGGATCTTGTCCCAAAAAATTCGTGTTCTCGTACCAAACATAATAGTACGTTCCTCCATTCGGCGTATTCAGCAAGAAATAATCGCTGTTGTCTAGGATTGAACCGTCCACCCCATTCGCATGAGTGGTTATGACGTGAGTAACTTCAAATTTGGCAGATCCTGATGATCCTTGAATCGTTTTACCTTTCAACGTACCCGTAATCGATGATGATCCTCCTGGACCTTCGACCTTTTTACACGAAGTAAATCCTACGGTTAAAATGCTGGCAAGAATAAAAATGCGGTTGAATTTCATATACTATTATTGAATAATTAGTTTTCCTGTGATTGGTTGATAAGTTGATTCTAGAATTCGATAAGTGTAAACTCCGCTCGAAAACTGTGTAAGATCAATTTCTACTTGGTAATTGTTTTGAAAGGTAATTGAATGAACCTGTTTCCCACTGTGATCGAACAGTTCAAGCGTTCCATCAGCAACAAGTTCAGTGAATTCGAATAAGACATGATCTGTCGCTGGGTTTGGAAAAACACGTACCTGAGCACCTTCGATTTCATCCACTGACCAATTTGAGCACGATCCAAACATGTTCGCATCCATCCAATTCGCTCGATCAGTTACCCATGTTTTCAGATAAGCAATTTCTTCAGCATACGTATTCCCAACAAAGTTGTTTGGCCAAAGATACATTCCAAGAACCTGCCATTTTTGATAATTTCGAACCTGTGATTGCTCTAAAATTGCGGCCTGCTCATCGATATAGTCCATTAAGGAATCCGTGTGCCATTTTCCAGCTCGCAGATCTCTCCAACGACAATTCATTTCATCCGCGAAATTCGAATCTTGGAGCAAGCGCTCAAACCAAAATGGATTACTCAACCCACCTCCACAATAGTTATTAAAATAGATTTCCCAGCCATCCGTATCACCACCTTGGCAGTAATTCGCGTTGCCGAATGCTAGATTAAAATCCCACAATGGACCAGCTACGATTTTTCCGCCTTCACTCAATCTACGCTTGTGCAAATACGTACTAATCCGATAACCATCTACGTTTTTCCCAAACTCGTTCACCAAAATAAAATCAATGAATGACTCTCGATCGATGTACGGATCGTATCCTTGAACAGGATCAGCAAAATTGGAAGAAATCAAAGCTGTCTCAAATGCTGTCACTGTATTTTCAAGATACGCCAATTGCACAGGCACCAAACTATCGAGTTCTGGATCATGCAATTGAATGTCAATCGTCTCCGCCCCACTTGGATAGGTTGGGTATGGCGAAGTCCAAGCAACTTGTCCTCCAGCCGTCAATTTATCCACTTTGAAAATGTAATCACCTGTGAGTTCGTTATCCGACACATCTTGAGGCTCGACATCATTAATTCCTACTTTTCCATCCTTGCGTTTGATTTTTTCCATGAAGACATACACTCCCTGGTATTCTCCATTGAGGATGACTTCACAAAATTTCGTTCTAGGTGCATATCGATCAGTGTCCCATCCCATTTTATAGGTTAGTACATTTCTCATTAATGATTTATCGGAATAAGGCGCTTGTAGAATCCAATCATTGTCATAGGCCATGTCAAAAATGCTGACATCCATTTTATTTCCTGATGGATCTCTTGTTTCCAGTCCCCATTGCTTCTTCGGAAATCCAGATGACGATGACCCTCTAATTTCTATTCCAATAACTCCATCGAATTCGTTATACGGATCAGAAAGTGAATTGGTCACTCCTACTCCATTGTAAATGATTCCCATTGTCGCATCAATCTTTGGCTCATTCGGAATCGTCGCGCCTCCAGCTGTATTGATCACAACAATTGGTAAATCCGAAGAATTGAAAATGAAAGGTGGCACAAACCAAGGAGGTGTTGGACCATAATCATTTGACGTATTATTGATTCCCAAAGAAAGGAAGACACGGGAACTCATGTCACTCGAAGTATTCGATTGGTTATGTGTTTGAACACACAAAACGTTTGTTCCACTCACTAAATTTGATGTTAGGAAACTAGGGCTAATTACAAATTGAAAGGGATATCCCCCCTGATACATTTGTGCTTCGTGCAAACCATCAGAAGTCTGATTCCAGGCAGGTTGACCGGCACTAGAAATATTATCTCGTGTGATTTCAACACCATTCAAATACGCCACGAAGGCATCATCATAATCAATGTTGAAAATTGCCTGATCAATGGCTGCAAGGTCCGTAATCGTAAATGTTTTTCGCTGATAGCATGAAACCGTTGCGGAGAAGGTCGTATTATCATCACCATCGCCATAACCAAATCCACCTTGACCAGTAGACCAAGATGCGTCATTGAAACCAATTGTATTCCACGTACCTGAGACAGCATTGCTTGGAATCAAATAACGCCATGTATCTGTTTCATAGACTGCTGTTTCCCAATGGTCGACTTGCGAGTAAGAAAAAATTGGTATAAAAATAAGCGCCAGTACAAAAATGACCCTTTGAACAGCTCGTACTGATGTAGTAGCCATACAAGCAATAGCTCTAGGCAAAATATAGCGTTTTCTCATAGTTTCAGACTAGTAATGTACTGAATTTTAGTTGTACTCTCAATTTGTTGGTGCGAAAAGAGAAGGTTAAATCCCGAGCGAGTTTACTGATTCTCAGTGGAAAGTCATAAATTGCAGTCCATTACCAAACAAACTCACTATGAAAAGATTTTTACACTTCCCCCTAGTTGTATTGAGCATCCTATTAATTCCTGTCGCTTCAAATGCACAAGAACCTGGAGCTGGAACTTCCTACGATTTCGCAAGCAATGACATGGCTGTTCCCAATAATACTTCTCTTAATCCGACAATCATAAGCATAGAAGCTTGGATCAAAGCTGATTCTTGGGGAAATAATAGTTGGGAAAATGTAATCGTGTCAAAAGATGGATGGGCAAGTGGAAATGAAGGTTATGTACTCCGTGCTGGTGCAAATGGAACACTGTCGTTCAATTTTTCTGGTGGAGGAACGTGGAGAGAAGTAACTTCCCCACCAACAATGGCAATTGGGAAATGGTATCACGTAGCTGGAACATATGACGGATCTACGCTTCGTGTTTACATCAATGGTGAAGAAGTTGGAACGACTGCCTATTCAGGAGCAATTACCAATGGAACCTATGATTTGTATTTGGGACGTGCAGCCTATACTCTAGGAGGAACACGTTATTTTGACGGAAACATCGATGAAGTGAGAATTTGGAACGAGCCAATCACTGAAAGTGAAATTCAAGATTATATGTGTAAGAAACTCGACGCTTCGCACCCAAGCATAACTTCGCTTATTGCGCATTATACATTTGATGGTGTTACTCCTTTAAACGATAATTCTCCGAATGGAAATAATTTGACAAATGCTGGTGCAACTCAAGTAATCTCTGGAGCGGCAATTGGAGATGTAAGTGTTCATCAATATGGCGGACCTTACGATTTATCGTTAGCTTATTCTACGATCGACAGCATCCATGTTCAAAGTACAAATACAATCAACACAATACATTTGTACCGAGTAGATATGGCTCCGAATACTTTGAATGCAGCGAGCACCATTGATTCAATGGATTACACACATTACTACGGTGTTTTTGTTGGGGCGGCAGCTTCTTACAACTATACCTTGGCTTACAACTATTATGGAAATGCAATGGGACTTGCGAATGCTGCGTATCTTAATCTTGCTGGACGTACAGATGCTACAGTAACTACTTGGACTCCTCAAGGAGCAACAGTTAATCAACCTACAACAACGGTCAATAAAACCTACTCGGATCGAACTGAATTAATGCTCGCTATTGCGTGTAAGCAAATCAACTTAAATGTTTCAGGAATTCAAAACTTATGCACTGGTGAAACACTGGATGCACTGGATCAAGCAATAAATACAAATTACCAATGGTACAATGCTAGTGGACTGATCCCTGCTGAGACAAATGCATCCTATACTATTACTGCAACTGGYGAYTATTACTTAATYGCAAATGAYGGATTRTGYRTTGACACGAGTGATATGATCAATGTAACCATCAACCCAATTCCAACAGTWGATTTTGGAACATTGAGCGGAACGCATTGCGAAAACGATGTCAGTTCCCCAATATTGGTTCCAACACCATCTGGCGGAACGTATTCAGGAAGTGGAATTTCAGGTAGCGATTTCGACCCTTCAGTTGCTGGAGCAGGAACCCATACTTTGTATTACGATTATACAGATGGAAATGGATGTTCAGCTGTAGATTCAATTATTGTGGATGTTTACCCACAACCAGCAGCACCAACGATCACGGTCAATGGAAATATTCTCTGCATTTCAGGTACTGGAGTAGGAACTATTTATGAATGGTCATTGAACGGAAATGCTATTGCAAATGGAACTGACACGTGTTATACGGCTATTGCAAATGGCGATTACACCGTTACGTGCACGAGTTCTACAGGTTGTACATCTGATGATTCAGCATCGGAAACGATTTCAGGGATTGGAATTGATGAAAAGGTGCTAGATCAAGCTATTTCAGTTTCCCCAAATCCAACAAGTGGATTAGTAACAATTCAATTTGAAGGATTGAACTCAGAATTGACGATTTCACTTCTTGATTTGAATGGAAGAATACTGGATACGAAAACAGCCACATCACTTATTGAATTGGACTTAAGTGATTTCGACGCCGGTGTCTACCTCATCGCTTGCGAATATGATGGTCAACAAATTGTGAAACGCATCATTCGAGAATAGTATTCTACGAAGCTCCATAGGAGTAGTTTCATGAATAAAACAGATGAGTCAACAGTAACTACAACTCATCTGTTAAACTGAGGTATAGCTTGTTAGTCCTAAATTTTACCGTTAGACTTGTAGTAAACGCTATTCCTTATGAAACAAAAATACCTCGTACTGTGCTTGTCACTTTTTTTCTGTGCCTCGAAAATTAACGCTCAAGTAGTCAATCAAATCTATGATCACGACACGACTGATTTAAGTCAATTACACAACATGCCTTTTGACGAAACAAAGATGCTCGTTGTTTCTGGGTTTGCCTTCGCTCCTGCCGGACTTACGTTTCATGAATTGGATCAATCATCTGGTCAGTTAATCGACTTGACTTTCACCAATGTCGATACGATATTGAGTACACCTGAATTCAAGGATGACAAATTTTTCTTCGAAGCAAGTATCAATGGATTAGGCCGAGAATTGGTAGCATATGATGGAACATCCACCTATTTCTTTGATTTCAATACAGGTACTGGAAGTTCTAACCCTGAAATTTTTGAATTCGAGAATGAGATTTACGTGATAGCAAATGATGGTGCGCTAAGACAATTGTATAAATACGCTGGAGGTACTTCTTTCGAACAAATTTCTGAGGAAATCGAAAACGATGTCGACAACTTTATTGCCAACAGAGGAGATGAATATTATTACATCACCTTTAGTACTGTGAACGGCCGAGCTATCAAATCAACCCTAAACAACAATGGTATACTCACACATTCCACAATTGCACCAACATCTTGGCAAGAAAGCTTGGGTGATGTCGTTTTGCTGAATGGGGATATTTTCATGCTCTCTTATTTCTATACGGTTGCTGATGCTTCGTTTAGAGTAGATAAAATCGATATTAGTAACACGATCACTACGCACCATTTTGAAACTGGAAGCCAATACTCTTCTGGAAGTATACTGGCATTTGATGGTGACATACTATTTTACCGCACCGATCCAGGTCATACGGAAATTCTAAATATTTCAACAGCTCAACAACCATTTGTACAAGTGAGCATTGACCCTGCTCAGTACAACCTAATTGGAAATCATGTTGTGCAAAATGACAAGTTGTTCATCTATGGCTTCCAGTATATTCTTGACGTTTCTGGTAGTACGCCTCTTCCAATTATTGAAGATGGCTCAACTATTCAATTGACCCCAGCATTTGAAACAGATTCTTCCTTTTTTGTGTACGAAATCGCACCATTTTCTTCTGGAGAGCTTTCGGGAATCATTGAAGTAAGCTCAATTACGAATCAGTACATATCGTATGAAGTATCCAATGAAGGAGGCTTTTTCTCATACAGTAATCCAATGGTAGTGAATAACGGAGAAGTAAAATTCATTTTTAAAACAGAAGGAAGTAACCCAAGTACTGACATCTATTCGTTCAGTTCTATCCTAGCTATTGATGAAAGTGACTTGGCAGCATTTGAACTATTCCCTAATCCATCCGTCAATGGGAATTTCAAACTTGTTTTGCCTCAACCTGGAAAAGTGAACATATACACATTGGAAGGACAAATCATTCAGTCAATGGATCTTGATTTAGGAATAAACGAGGTGAACGTTAAAAACCTAACTCCGGGTATTTATCTCGTTGAGTACAACAACAAGGTGCAGCGACTTTTTGTGAATTAATCCCTTAATTTTTCCTTCAGATAATTGTCCTTCGAGCAGATCATGCTAACTTCGATATCTAAAAAAATTGATATGGCATTGATCAAAGCATGCAGAGGTTTCCACCCTGAACATGGAGAAGATTGTTGGTTCGCAGAAAATGCGACTATCGTTGGTGATGTAACAATGGGTGATCAATGTTCCGTTTGGTTCAATGCTGTCATTCGTGGTGATGTGAACTCCATCAAACTAGGAAACAAAGTCAACATTCAGGACGGAGCTGTTCTTCACGCGACATTCGAAAAGACAAAAACGACTTTGGGGAACAACGTTTCTGTGGGGCATAATGCACTCGTTCATGGTTGCACCGTTGAAGACAATGTGTTGATTGGAATGGGAGCGATCGTAATGGACAATTGTTATATCGAATCAGGAAGTATTATTGCCGCAGGTGCTGTTCTTTTGGAAGGAACGCGCGTTGAAGCAGGTTCTATTTGGGCTGGAGTTCCTGCGAAGAAAGTGAAAGATATTTCGCCTGAATTATTTGAAGGAGAGGTGATGCGCATTGCGAATAATTACTTGAAGTATTCGGGTTGGTTTAAGGAGTAAAATATTTCACTTAAAAAAGAGAGCTATAAATATGCATTCTTTTGTAACTAATCCTTTTATAGAAAAAATGGCAAAATTTGAATTTTGCCATTTTCCTGTAAGACGAAAATAGGATTTCATTCCAAAAATCTAGGAATTTAATCTAAACTCCGTAACCATTGCTGATATCCCACCAGAATTATCATTCTTGTTAGTGTCCCAACAATATAGTTTCAAAGTGGTATTGTTTTCGTTAATGGTCATCTGAAGTAATGGTCCTATTGGAAAATAAGTCATTCCATCATCAATACTTCCAACCAAAGAACCTAGATTGAAAGACTGATTTCTTGGCTTATAAGGATGATCAACAACCCCCATTGTATTACAATTCCCACTTACTACTTGACCAGCCAGACTCCATGTATCCTGGGGATCACAAGTAATTATTATTAAATCTCCGCTATTATACGCCCCAACGATTTCTCCAGTACCACCTCCAGTACTGTTATCTTTGGCTTTTACAACTACTTCCATAATTTATTTCATTTTTTTCCTACTCTATTTAAAACAGGCTTTTCAGATACCGCCATAAATAATCAAGAGAAAGATTGTAGCTACTCAATCGAATATTTGCACCTTGATTACACTTCAAATATTGATATTTAATGAGCGCAGAATTATAAAAATGTCGTGGCACAAGGATATAATGTCACGAGATCTATACTTCGTGTCTATCGAAACTTGCTTCTCTTCAAGAAGCAAGTGAAAGATATTTCTCCTGAATTATTTGAAGGAGAAGTGATGCGAATTGCGAATAATTATTTGAAGTATTCTGGGTGGCTCAAGGAATGAGTGGGGTGATTTGAATCACGTAAACGATGAATAAACAACTATTCTTCAATCAAAGCAGGCGCACTCAAAGCAACTAAACCAATATGTAAACCGTTACCCCCCTATAAATAAGCCCATGAAGAATTTAAAATGTGTCATTTTAATCGTTGCGATTTCATTTCTCTCGCAACTTACTTATTCTCAATCGCTCAATGTTCTGGTCATAGGATCGACTGAATCTATCGAATCAAGTTACGCAGCATTTGATCCTACGGATGTAACATCGCAGTTAGATATGATTTTAAGTGGTGATCCAGATTACATTGGGACGACTATTAACGTAGAGTTTCATGACATCTACAGAGAAGACAGCGTTTGGGTGAACATTGGAGGAAATGGAAGTCTTCATGAAAACTGGATTCACAAAAGGTTTTCGCTTTTTACATATTGTAATTACCCGGCTGATACAGCAACTAACAGAACCAATTTACAAGGGGGATTAACGCATGATTGGGATTATGTAATTATCATGGGCGATCCATACATGATATCATTGTTGCCTGGTTATTATGCATTGGGAGTTAATGAGGTCTTGGATTATATAGAAGAAGGTGGAGCCGAAGCATTTTTATTTATGCAATGGCCTGATGATACAAACAGCTCAACGATAGATCATTTTGAAGATGTAACCTACAGAATTGGAGATGGTGCCGTATCTAATTTACCCGTTATTCCAGCCGGACTAGCATGGGACACCTTGAATCCTACGCTCAATGATGCATCAGGCACTACAGATCATCCTTCACCAAATGGAACATATTTGGCTGCAGCATCTATATACAGTACTATCTTTCTGAAGAATGCAACATACTCAACGTATATTTACAATAACCAAATAGCAGATCAAGCGTATCAAACATCTCAGTACGCACAAAACCAACAACATTATAACGGAACCTTTGATTTTGTTTCGCCATTCTCATCGTGTAATATAATTACTAACTCGATCGATTATCTGCAAACAGGTTCAAGTACAGAAAATGGTTTCCAAGTTGGATTTATTGATGTTTGGCAAGAAGAACAGTTGTATTCAACGACCAGTCCATACAATTTCAATTACGGTAGAGCAAACTATTATTTCGAACCTTGGAAACGATACAAGAATGATCCTGTACTATATCCTTACGCTTTAGGTTTCCCTATGCAAGACCATTCAATAAGTGGAGACAGTACAACTTTTTATGGTATTGACTACAGAGAAGATGATATTGAAAATGGAACAGATTTAGGCGTTGCACGCTATATGCTAAACGTTGACCAAGCGAGCCAACTTCGTGCAGTACCAGTAAGGTCCATTACAGCCGAATTATTGAAGGTGGACCCGACAGAGACGATTTATAGTGACTCTTGGCACATCTCTCATGGTGTGAACAGAGCTGTTGGATCGTACATGTTTACGCTGTTAACTGGTAAATGCGGATTACAAGATTCAACGGAAACCGGACCAAATGCAGAAACATTTCACACAGGTATGCGTGTTGGGTACAATACAGCATGGACGGTGATGCATCTTAAAGGAAAATCTCCAGGGTTCAGAGTATTACGAACGAACATAAGTGATACAATCATTGAACCGACAACCCCAACAACGTTAGAAGTTTTTTTCCTATATCAGCCAACAGATACTGTACGTGTGACAATAAGTTCTGACAACGACCCTGCGGTTGACTATGGAGCAAGTGAATTGATATTTACTCCAAGTAATTATGATGTTCCACAAACAGTTAGTGTTGTATCGCAACCGGGACCTACTCAAAATGATCAGGCGACTTTGTATTTTACTGCTGAATCCAACGATATTTTCTTTAATGATTTCTATGATGCTTGGGCCTATTCGGTTCAAAGAGAATTGCAGGGTCAAGATGTAGTTTCTGCTTGTGACTCTCTGGTGTGGATTGACGGAAACACATACTACACGGACAACTCAACTGCGACGTACACCTACATTAATGGTGCTGCGAGTGGAAGCGATTCTACTGTAGCTCTTGAGCTTACAATTAACAACACAATTCATGAAATTGATGTCATAGCAGCGTGTGACTCACTTGTATGGGTTAATGGTAACACGTATTACGCAAATAACAATACGGCGACTTATACATTCGTTGGCGGAGCATCAAGTGGTTGCGATTCTGTAGTGACTTTAGACCTGACTATTGGTCAAGTATCGGATATCACAACAAGCGTAAACAACAATATCATTGAAGCAAATAATACTGGAGCTTCTTATGTTTGGTTGGACTGCGATAATAATTTTTCAATAGTTCCGGGCGAAACAAATCAAACCTTCTCCCCTGCAGCGAATGGAAACTATGCTGTTCAGCTAATGGAAGGTAGTTGTGTTGATACTTCGACATGTATTGCACTCACTACAATCGGGATTCTTGAAAATGATTTTGGAGAAGAGCTCCTAGTGTACCCTAACCCAACGGACGGTAAATTCTCTCTTGATTTAGGCGCCTCCTACCCAGCGATTGAAATTTCTATTTCAGATATCAACGGAAAATTAATTCTATCCGAGCAATTTAATCAAACGCAAGTAATTGATTTGTCAATTCAAGAGTCAAAGGGAGTTTATATAATTTCTGTTAATGCTGAAGGGAATACTGCTATTATTCGACTCGTAAAGAATTAAAACGATCTGCTCACATTATAAACAGTATTAAATAGTGTCTCACTAACGCATTGAAAAACTACGCAAAGGTTGAAGACAACGTGTTGATCGGAATGGGAGCGATCGTGATGGATAATTGCTATATTGAATCAGGAAGTATTATTGCAGCAGGTGCTGTTCTATTGGAAGGAACACTCGTTGAAGCAGGTTCTATTTGGGCAGGAGTTCCCGCGAAGAAAGTGAAAGATATTTCTCCTGAATTGTTTGAAGGAGAGGTGATGCGAATTGCGAATAACTATTTGAAATATTCGGGTTGGTTTAAGGAGTAAATTAGAGGGTTTGTCATCACTTACAGCTTAACTATCTTTCTCGTGGACATCTTTGTTTTGATGAAGTATACCCCTGACTTTAACTTGTTTAAATCCAACTGAAGGAGTCCCTCATTTTCTATATAAACGTTGACCTCGGATGTCATGTTTTTTCCTAAAAGAGAATAAACGGCTAACCCCTCTAATTCAGATGAACAACCAACAACCGAAATTATTTTAGAGCTAGGATTAGGGTATAATGATAACTGCTCTGTATTATTTAGGGATACAGAAATGATATTTGAAAATTCAAACACCCCATCAAAATCGAATTGTTTTAATCGATAATAAGAAATTGCGGAATATGGATTCTCATCAATGACCATATACTCAAGCGCTTGTTGAGAATTTCCGGCACCATTCACATCGACAATTTTTTGCCAAACGACAGCATCTTTAGATCGCTCTAACCTAAAATAGTCATTATTCAATTCCGATTTGGTTAACCATGATAGCTCAACTGTTTGATTAATTATTCTTGCATTAAAACTAATGAGTTCAACAGGTAAAACAACAGCGCAAGGAACCGACGTATTAATCAAGGGGTAATCAATTACTAGATCGTCGAAATTGGAATGTAAAGTTGGACCAACATAATTACCAATTGCTGTTCCTGCAACATATATATCGCCATTACCAAAATTTAAATTACTTATCGTTAGGTTTCCACAAACCACCAACACACCATTAACAACTAAGTTGTTGTAATTGATTTCGTTCAAGTTCCCCCAAATAATCATCACTCCACCATTGTCTATGGTTATGCTATTATTCCATGCGTTGGCATCCATTAAAACATGACTCGTAACTATAAGTGTATCTCCGGATCCAATTTGTATTGAACAATTAGTGTTCTGAAAAAAACGAAGGTTCTTTGGATTATTACTAGAACCAATCGTTAAACTCCCACCATTGAGAACCATACTACCATTCCCTTGCATAAATTTTAAAGGGCTATTTTTTGTGATGGAATGAAGAATGTAGACAGTGCCGCTATTAAGTATAGACTGGGTGGGAAATACATCCCAGGTTGAACTACTTTGCCAAGTACCGTCATTCCCACTTTGCGTAATACAAGTTTGAGCAAGTAAACTACCTGTTAAACTCATTACAATTGTAATTACCATTAAAATTCTCATCATACATTTCATTTTAGCGTTAATAACCGGCATTCCAATTGTTCAATTTATTACAAAACATTAGCGTAATTATTAACCCGCAAGGAAAGCCCCTAATTAAGATGAAAGAACCATAATAGGAGTGCTCAGCAACACAATTCTAAGTATCCTTATTATATAACGACAAAATATGTGCCGAACCCACTATGCTTGAGTTATAGCCTGATTAAATAGTGAGAATGTCCCATTTTGAAACAAATAACTCAAAATGAACCTATAACGGCAGCTATTTCTTAACGATTTTGGTCTTTGATTACTAGAAAAAATTACAACATGCAGGCTACCCAAATATGGAAGACAACGATTATTCCGTATGGAATCTATTGTAATGGACAGCTGTTATATTGAATCGGGAAGTATAATTGCGGCAGGAGCGGTTTTATTGGAAGGTTCAAAAGTAGGAAAGTGTAAAATTTGGGCAGGAGTTCCTGCAAAGAAAGTTAAGGACATTTCTCCCGAATTGTTTGAAGGTGAAGTGATGCGGAAAGCGAATCATTATGTAAAGTATTCGGGTTGGTTTAAGGAGGAAACAAAAGATTAGTATCTTCCCAAAGAAATGCTCATTGGATATAGAACATCCTAAATTAAAGTTTCGAAACCTTAGTTACCCAAAGTTCAGGGATAGTCTGACTGAAATGTCTAAAATTTGCATTGAACCAATTTCAACTCGAAAATATATGATCGTCTTAGCTCTATCTCTAATTTTAGTTTTAATCTTCGCTGTACTTTCCGGGTTTCATTTCTATTGGCTTTTTGGAGGACTTTGGGGTTTGGACAAGGCAATTCCAAGCAAAGGTAATGATGCGAATTCTCTGGCAATTCCCAAAATAGCTACCTTAATAGTAGCTCTAGTATTGCTTTTATTTGGGCTGATTTATCTCGAAAAATCGGAATTAATAGATCTTCAACTTCTAATCCCGAAAGCTTTCGAAAGGGTGGCTAGTTATGGCCTCTGGATAATCCCATCCATATTTATTCTAAGAGCAATCGGAGACTTCAAATATGTCGGTTTTTTCAAAAAGATTAAAAACACAACATTCGGGAAAAGCGATTCAAAACTGTTTTCACCTCTATGTCTCACGATAGGATTAATGGGCATACTAATTCTCCTGACAGATTAACTACGTAACTGCTCTAGTCAAGGTGTTGATTGGAATAGGAGCGATCGTGATGGATAATTGTTATATTGAATCGGAATCTATTATCGCAGATGAAACTGCTTCAGTTGGTTTAAGGAGGATTCTCAAGAATAAATTAAGCGAATAACATTGACAACTTCAACAAATAAAATTGATGCTCTTGAGAGCGATTATCTATACACAAATCAATCTCAAATACCTGAATCAGGGAATGGACTGTTTACAGCAATAGACCTTTACGAAGGTGAAACTATTTCTGTTTTTAAGGGAGAGATATTGACCGATCAGGAAGCAAAAAAGAGAGCCGAGAAAGGGATTGACAATTACTTTATTAGTTTGCTAGATGGAAGTATAATGGACTCCATGAGCGTGTCGTGCTTTGCTAAATATGCAAATGATGCTAAAGGATCGTCAAATTCAAACTTTAAAAACAATGCTAAGATTACCTTAGACGACGATGATAATGTATGCATTGAAGCGATTAGAGATATTGATGCGAATGAAGAAATATTTTGCGGATATGGTAAAAGATATTGGGCAAAGCATGGTTGAATTAAGGGGGTAGTTTCTAGAATTATTTATACGAACGCTGACTGAGGCTCTTGCTGGTCGTGTTTAAGTTTAAACTTATGGAACGATAAATACGACAATTGGTTATATTAGTTGTGCATATATTCAGTTAGGTGCAATGAAAACTCCAATTCGAAAAATGACATTATTTAATTCCCTTTTTAAAAGCCGTCGAAACAATCAATGCATAACTGATCAATTCAGTAATTCGATTCAGGCAATCATAGCTCAAATTGACAAAATAGATTCAGCAATAGATGATGATGGTTTTTATGATATAATACAGAAAAACACCTCTAATAGTTTTGAATCAAATGAAATCTATATCTTTTTACCAATCGCATTTATAAAAGCGTGGATTCCTTTGATTGAATGGAAAGATGAATATTTCGAACAGGAAAAAAACGGTTCAAAAACTTCTAAGAAGTATAACAACAATGAAGCATACCTCAAAATAAATGAATTGGTAGAACAATACTTTAATGTTAATCCTAAACGAAATAGCATTATTCAAATCGCAGGAAGAAGTGCCGAATTTCATGCGATCAACCAATTACTGAATGATGGGGGAGCTATCGAAGATGTCAAAATTGTAACTACTACTATTCTGAGATAAATCATCCTTCAATAACACAGAAATGAAAAAGTTATTCTTAGACGATATCCGAACAATTGAAATGGTTTATGACAAATCAATGGAGGATGAATTTGATATTGTTAGAAATCTTAATGATTTCAAAAAGTACATTCAAACAAATGGTTTACCTGAGTTCATAAGCTTTGATAATGATCTTGGACTTGACCATCACGGAGAGGTTGCTCCAGACGGTTATGCCGCAGTTAAATGGTTAGTGTATGATTCAGGGCTTGACTTGTCAAAATTGAATTTCCATGTCCATTCAGCAAATCCTGTAGCCTCTGAGCAGATTAGAGGCTTACTTTCAAACTTCCAAGAACATATCAGAAGTCAAACTTTTATCGCGGATATTGAAAATTACTCCTTAACTATATCCAAAGATAATTTTTCGCAAAAATATGATGGTTTGAAAAAAGTGGTTCTTAAGTACAATGAAATTGGTCTTGCTGGGAGCGTTATTGAAAATTTACTTACTGAGTATATCGGACAAGATGGAATTAGTGAATATGTTGACGAAGTTTTTGGAGAGGTTCTCAATTGTATTTCTGGTTATACTTCACCAGGAAATCTAATTAAACTCAAAGAATGAATGCGCCTAACTCCATGCGGGTTTACTCTTCGTAAGAGTTTCAATTTTGAGTTAATAAATCTATACTCAAAAGCCTAATCGCTTTTTCTTATCTTCGAGAAAACAACCTTAGTAAAGAGCCGCACGTTGAGTAGCTTTAAACGTTAGTAGTAATTAAGACCAAAGTATGATAAAATTAATAATCGCATTTCTTGCTTTTACAGTATTAACTTCATTTAAAGCAGATGAAACAGATTCAGTAAAAGATTATTTAGGCATTGGTGAAAGTTTAAGCTTTAACGAAAAAATATTCACTCTTGCATGGAGCTCTAACCCCACTTCGGGATATTATAAGCAAGAATATCTACTTGATAGCGCAACAGTTGAGAATTACAATGAAATGATTTTAGTGGAAGCAATAAAAGGTGATATATCGCCCAAGCTCGCCGCTCAATCAAAAATAGCCGAACTAAAAGAACTAAAAAAGAATAACCCTGTTATTAACTGGAATCTATACGAGCGTAAAAATGAAGTAATTCTTGACTTCGTTATTACAGATAATGCAACTAAATATGAATGGAACTTATATCGCTATTCAACAGTAAAAGATTCAACTAAACAGAAATACTTAGTATTGCAGGCATATAGCTATAAAGACATTCTTTTTACTAATGAAGATTTAAAACCATTTTTTAATCGAATATTGGAAAATAGAGATGCCTTCATGAGAAAATTGGGGAAATTAGACTTGTCTGAGATTAAAATTAGCAAATGATAAGAAGTTGCTAAAACCATACAGAGATCATGTTTCATCATATCACTTAAGTCTAGAAAATCATCCTTATCTTCGGATAAACAAGTTTTTAGTTAGGAGCCGTACGTTTTCTAACGGCAAACCATTAGGGTCAATCGAACCTATCTCTGGAGAAAAACTGATATCCAAGGCTAACCAGAAGTTGATTTTGGTGTGGAACCATTTAGAAGTAAATGGTTGGCAGTTAATTATTAAAAAAGCAATAGTCAGAACTTAAGAAACCAATTAAATGGAGAACCATCAGATAATAATGTATCTATTCATTTCAATCTATGTCATCTATTCTTTAAGGGTAACCATCAAGGTAATACGGAACAAATATTTGAATCGGAATCAAAAAATATTCAATTCAATAACTACTTGGCTGATTCCTTTCATTTGGGGAATCATAGTCCTTGGAATGATAAAACCAGTCGATACAACTATCAAGAAAGGTACTAAAAGCAGTAGTTCAAATACAGATAACTGGCACCATTTAACCGGTGGAGGTGGGTTTAATATTTGATGTAACTAGAAATCATCTACACTGATAACTGTTCCTAACACACTAAGCATAGGCTCATGTTTCGTTTCAATAATTATTCATGAAAACTATTCCTACCTTTAAACCTTAACAGAATGCCACACGCTGTGTAGCTGTAAACGTTAGTGGTAATGATGAAATCGGTCGTAAATTAAAATACTTAGTTTGACAAAAAAGAGAAAATGGATAAAACGTAGTATGTGGACATTAATGATAATTTTCGTCCTAATGAATGTTGTTGCAATTTTTCACGCGTACAAATTCACTCATTTCAGTAAGGACCTTTCCTTAAAAACTGACACTCCAAAAAGTCTAACTCTAGGGCAAAAAATAAAAACAATAATTTTTGGTGTCAATAACCCTAGACCAGAAAACAAGACCGTTCCAAAAAAAGACTTTGAAGTCGTTAAACTTAAGAGTAATAAAGAAATTGAATGTTGGAGCATCATTGTACAAAAGTCAAAAGGAACTGTTATTCTATTTCATGGTTTTAGTAGTGAAAAATCATCTTTACTTGAGCAATCTGATATTTTCAATGATTTAGGTTATAGCACACTTCTAGTTGATTTCATGGGATCAGGTGGTTCCGAAGGGAATCAAACAACGATTGGATTCTTGGAATCTGAGCAAGTAAAAACTGCGTTTGAATACATCATTGAAAAAAATATCGAAAACGTTTATTTGTACGGAAGCTCAATGGGCGCTGTAGCAATAATGAAATCAATAAATGATTACAAAATAAAACCAAAGGGTGTAATACTTGAATGTCCTTTTGGAACGATGTCACAAACTGTATCAGCAAGATTTAGAAATATGGGAGTTCCTTCGTTTCCAATGGCTAGTCTTTTGGTTTTTTGGGGCGGTACTCAAAATGGTTTTTGGGCTTTTGGACATAATCCAACGGAGTATGCTAAAAAAATAAAATGTCCAACATTATTGCTCTACGGAGCCAAAGACGACAAAGTAACGCGTTCAGAAATTGATGAAATATTTAACAATTTAATAGGTGAGAAACGGCTCAACATTTATAAAAATGCTGGACACGAAAGCTACTTGGAAAAGTACAAATCTGAATGGAACCGTGATGTTGGATTATTCATGCAAAAACACCACTAACACGTCGTATAAACAATGCAGTTTTCTTACATCGAATGGATCAATTTTGGGTTAGCAAATCTATTATTACCTTTTAGAAAACAATCTTGGTAAAGATCCGCATGTTGCATACCCCGCGCCGCTATCACGCACTCTATGCATATACTTCCTGTGGACGACCTCTAATGAACACTTATTTTCCAAGGTGAAAATTGAGGTAAATACCAACGCTCACCATACCGTAATTGATACTTACTTCCGTTTCGTCGACAATTGCCGCCTCCAATTCTTGTTCGCTATGTGCATCCACATAATTGAAATCCTTGGGCAGCATTTTTACATTGATAATGGGAGCTGTTGTTTTTGATTGCCCTAGTTGAAAGTGCACCAAGCTTCCAATGGACAGTCCTAATCTCGACCTTAGCATAAACGAATATTCAACGCCTACTTGCGCCGCAAATCCCCCACCCGCATATTTTCTGTATCCGATCCGCGGATTTTGGCGGTAAATTATCAAATTGTGACTAAATGGGATGTTTACCCAGATATTATCATTCGAAACATACCCTCCTGTTCTTCCATAAAAATTAATGCTCATCCCTCTATCATTCAACGGAATGCACTGTTGATATCCGATTAAAAGAATCCAATTCTGCCCTCCAAAACCTTTGCGATACAGCGTGATCCCATCGTTTAAAGACGCCTTATCATGCATCACACCTGTTGTTAATAGAATGCCTGTAGCTTGATGTTGAAGGGTGAACAGGTAATGATTGGCTTGATCTGAAACATATTCGTCGAATTTCAAGAAATACTCCCGCGAATCATAAAAGGTGAAATCCACATCGATCAATCGCTTCTGTTGGTCAATTTGTATGTTTTCTGACCAGCCCATCTCAGGGCTTGTGAAATCAACGTTGAGGATACCAGGCTCAAGGGTAAACTTCCACTTATCAAAGAATGAAGAAACATTGGCGGTATGGCTGTTGATTTGAGCTTTGTATTTGACAATATTGATTCCTTGTTCTCGGTACTGGCTTAGACAATACGTTGAACTCACTACAAACAATATGAACAAGCATTTATTCATTGACCTTCGGAGTCTTCAGCATTACACATTACCAAGCGTCGGACTATCCTATATAAGATACGACTATATAAATAAAGTGAGGCCGGTATATCCTGTAATGTATATGAATGTTCTAAAAGCTCTAAGATGGTGATGATGTCCAATCCGTCCTCGAGTCAGAATCCTTTCAGTTTTGGATAAAAGTTCCTAAATTAATGCCCACAAACAATCAAAATGGGAGTAAAAGAGAAATTAGATCGATGCGAAGAAGTATTTGGTGAAATGGGACGAAATGTACTCGATTCAATTATTGAACTCAGTCCCAGAACAGTAAATCACGTACATGATTATTTTGCCAATGACTTGTACGCCGACCAAACGCTTTCTTCTAAGACACGAGAGCTCTGTGTAATTTCTATTATTGCAGCTCAAGGAGGACTTGATAAACCGCTGGAAGTTCACATCAGAACTGCACTTAATCAAGGTGTCACCAAAGAGGAAATTATCGCCGTATTGGAAACGGTAGGATCCTATGCCGGAATGCCAAAATCCATCTCTGCGATGATGGTTGCCAAAAATGTTTTCGAAGGGTAAATACAGCGTTTCTCTTTGAAATGTGAGGAATTGACTGATCTTTGTGAAAAAAATTCGTTCATGAGAAATCAGTTTATCACCTTGATTAGTTGTTTGGTGACCTTTATCAATATTGCTCAAGAAGGTAAGCCCGCATTTTCTTTTGCTGAACTGAAGGATTACCAGGAAGATACGAATGTGTTGGCTCAACAAATCAAAAGCTTCGATGGAACGGAAATCAATTATTACCAATTTACCCCAGAAAAGCCCGCAATTGCAAAATTGGTCTTTATTCATGGAGGCGGAGTTCACAGCAAGCTAGGGTATTTCCACTTGGCGCAAACATTACGGGATAGCTTTGCCATTGAGACAATTTTGGTAGACCTAAGAGGACACGGACTATCTCAAGGAAAAAGAGGCGATTGCCCAAATGTTAGAAGTATTTACAAAGACATTAATGTAATAATCCAAGCTAAAAAGGACACCAATCTCCCAATATATTTAGGTGGACATTCCTCTGGTGGCGGTGTAGCACTAAATTATAGTCGCTGGAAAAAAAGGGAAAAGGTAGATGGGTATTTTTTCATTTCACCAGAACTGGGATACAAATCAGATACTAAACGAGAAGGTAGAATTGAATTTGCTGAAGTGAAAGTATGGAAATTTGTAATCAATGGAATGACTCAAGGGCTGTTAATGCARCATTCAGATGTGGTCTTTTTTAATTATCCTAAAAAAATTCTCGAAGAGAATCCCTTAATCTTGACTGCGATTACTGTAAACATGTCGAAAGCATTGACACCAAAGAAACCTGTAAAACAGTTTAAGGATATCACTGAACCCATTGCTTTGTTTGTTGGCGAAAACGATGAATTATTTGATCCAGTAAAGGTGATCGCATATGCTTCATTGCCAACTGTACCGAATAAAAAAACAACTGCAAGCATACTGAAAGATAAAACTCATCTTTCTATTTTGAATACGATTGGAATTGAAATCGGTCACGCGGTATTGAAATGGCAGGCAGARTAATTACTTGACRTNNTCYGMTTGGNTTAAAAAAAAGAGGTGAGCCCCAGTGAAGGCTCACCTCATTGGTTATTAGTCTACCTTCATTAATCTTGTAAAAACTGAGCTACCTTCATCGGTGATATATATTATATATACTCCTTGCTCATAGTCCGTCAGATCCAGTTCAACTTTATTGGAATTGATGGTTCTTTCAAGGATTAYTTGTCCTGAAAGATTCACCAATTTCAGTTGTTTCACTGATTGATCATCCGTACCGTTAATCAAAATTGTCGTTCGACTATTTGTAGGGTTAGGTATTGCACTTATTGAAAAATTGCTCTCGTGTTTCGATGTTTCCACGAATACAGCGTCATGAATATTACTTTTAAATTGACCTGAACTTCCTTGATCTACTCTCATGACAAAAGCATTGTATCCAAGACCCGTTGAGAATAAATTGCCACTTGAAGGAGTTCCAGAAAGGTATCCCATTTCTCTTTGGTAATTTCCTACCACAAATGAGTGACCATTTCTATTATCCTCTATCGCGATTCCTCTGTGATCATCTGTTGATGTTGATTGAGAAACTTTCGTCACATTCATCCACAACGGAGCACCAAGGTTGCTATATCCGATAACCGATAGTCGTCTACCAGAAGCTCCTGAGTATGGTCCAGCTGTAGATGAGAAACCAGAAGCTATTGAATTACTTTGAACAAATTCACCCAAGAAATACGCTCTATTATGAAATGCCACAACATCCTTACCAAAGGTACCTCCACTAGATTGAGGAACAGCTGTTTTAGTCCAAGCTAAAGCACCACCATTAATAACGCCAATCATATAAGCACTACTTTGACCTGCCCCTACAATTGGAGAAGCACCAACTGAAGCTAACAAGAATGGGTTGTCCACCGTACCTCTAAAATTACCTGTAAAGTATACATCTCCAGTTCCAGCATCGACAGAAATACCTTCTCCAGTCAACCAAATCGAAGATGTACCAGCCATACCTTCTAATCCTGCATTAAGCTGAGAGATCGATGGCACAGGTAAATCTTCAATTGTACCAACAAATGCATCAGAAATGCTACTTCCACTAAACAAAGTAGACGATGCTCCTCCCATAGAAAATTGAATGTACTTCCTAAAGTCTCCAATCATGTATAGCTTATTACTTGTTTCATCGTAGTTAATATCATTCACACGTCCAAAGGTTCCGTTATTGAAAGTTGCGTTATAGGACCAAACATTGGCTAAAAGAGAATTCGAAGTACTTGGCGAAGTAATCAAAGGCGTGTACTTTCGAACATAAGCCGCTTCACTCCCTGTACTTGCACCAACGTTAGCATATTCACCTCCTATGAAAACATCTCCATTCGTTTCATTAATTGTTAATGAAGAAATTCCTGTTCGGTGACTAACTGAAACCGTTTCTACAAAGTGTAGACAGCCTGTTACTGCGTCATATTGTGCAACATATCCCTGATCCAAAATAGAAGAAGGAGAAAAGATATTAGCCATATACCCAGAGGTACATAATGACGTTGCGCTTTGTGAACTCATGAACCTAACGAAGCTTGTATAGTTACCACCGATGTAAACAACATCATTTACTTCATCCAAGGTTATTGACGTCCCTTCACARAACTTTGCTTGRACTGTATTTGCTACCCACAAYAAATTACCACATTCATCRTATTTCGAAAYGAASGTATTCGGATTTGCTGGRTCTACTGTTGAGCTTATCGTWATRTCAGGATTTSCTCCTCCGTTAAACACTGTTCCTCCATAGAAGGTTCCAACTGTATAAACATTCCCTTGTGAATCGGTTATGACATCATTTGCACTTTCCTTACCTAAGGTGTTTTTAGTTGTTTGGTGCCAAAAATCTAATCCTTCAACAAACAAATATTGTGTTACCGTTGTTGAACAACCATTTAAGTCACATGTGTACGTCATCGGGTAAGAACCTGGCCCTGGGATTTGAGTCAAATCAATTATTCCAGTTGCTGGATCCACTCCTATTCCTCCATACACGCAATTATTACCTGTAGATGTACCTACTAACTGTATTGTAGATCCTATGTTTGGATCACATAAGTTAACTTTTGGAAGAGGTTCTAACGCTACATCCGGTCCACCTATAACTGTCGTTGCAGCAACGGTTGAACAACAATCGAAACAACAAGCCTCAACTGAAATAACTGTTCCTACTGGATAATTTACTGCTGTTACCACAAGTGTAGTTCCAGTTTGACCAATCATTGGATTATTACCAATGTACCATTGCCAAGTTGTAGAGCTGCACATATTCGCCGAAGAAGCTATTAATGCAATGTTATCTCCAAAGCAAACAGTTCCTGCACTAGGTCCTGAAACGGTAATTGTTGGAGCGACCTGATAAATAACTTGAATACAACTAATAAGCTCACAACCATTTGCATCTGTAACCTGCACACAATAATTTCCTGAATAACCCGTCGTTGAAATAACAGATTGCCCAATAGCATCATTGAACTGTCCATCACCATCTAAATCCCAAGCAAAAGACAATGCTCCTGTTCCTCCTGTAGCACTCGCTGAAAGATTAAGTGGACCTTGACCTACACACGGATTTTGATTTACAACTATTGGATCAATGACAATTTGATTACCTCCAATAACAATTCCAGCTGATGCTGAGCACGAGCCAACTGTTGTTACATTCACGATGTAAGTTCCAGGAGCACTCGGAGTAATTGTTGTTCCATCTGAAGAGACAGTGAAAGGAGGACCCGACCATGAATAAGTTGGTGAACATGTAGATGATGCGTTACTCACAACAACTGTGAGCGGACTCGTAATATCACACGAATTTGCACCGATTATTGTTACCAAAGGTTGAGCACAAACGGTAAATGTTACAGTTGTACAGCATTGATTACCTGGTAAATTATTACAAATATTTACTTCATAATCTCCTGGGAGTAATCCTGTAGCATCAAAAGAAAAAGTTACTGGTCCCGGGGGAGTTGTTGTTATATTAATTGCTTGATCAGCTGCCGGAGTTGTTCCCGACACATTAACGTATCCAAGTGAGAAAGGAAAGAATTGAACTTGAAAGAAATCCACTTCATCCGACTCACAAAGTGAAAAAGAGTTTGAGATCGCAACAGGACTAGCGTTCACTGTGATGGAATAATCTTGGCAACACGGAATACCACTCGCACTCAAGTAACATGCTGTAAAATTATTTACACCCAATTGCGCTTGAGAAGGATCAAATTCATTTGTAGCTAAATTAATTCCTGATATATCTCCTGAATAGGTAATCCCTGTAACTCCATTTAGATAATACATTGGATGCATGAAAAAAGGTGCATCACCATTACAAGCCGTTGCAGGCAAATTCAATGGCGCATTAGGAATGACAATAAATGTAACTGTTGTACAACAGCTGTCTGTTGGTGTTGTATTACAGACGTTGACATAATATGTTCCTGGACCAACTTGGGTGGGATCAAAATTCACATTCACATTTGGCCAAGGTGGAGATTCATAACCCAAGGCATTTTGTGCATCAGGAGACAATCCATAAACTACTACCTGTCCGTTTGAAAAATCTATAAGCGGCGCAGAAAAGAAAACGTACGGCGGAGATGATTCGCATAATGTAATACTATTCATCTGTACCTGTGGACCTAAAACTGGCACAACGGTAACTTGTGAAGTAGAAACACACGGAGCATTACCTGTTGTAACGGTATACGTTGTTGGAACCATTGGGGAAACTGTTACAGAAGTACCATTGCCACTTGTTCCAACGTAATTATTGTTCCCATCCGTCCAAGTCATTGTAACATTCTGATTGTTAGTCGCACTTAACACTACTGGTTGACCTACACATGCTGGTATGTATGGAGCGATGTGAATAATTGGTAATGAAGCTTGGTTTGCACTAACTTCTATCGTTCCTGTAATCGTTGTTATACATCCATTCGCAGACTGACATGATATCTGAACTTCATGTGTCCCTACTCCAGCTAAAAGAGCATCAAACTCACCAGAAGCGGTAACGAAAGGGCCTGTCACCTGACAACTCACCCCGTTAGAAACTGGATTAATTGGTACCGGCCAACTATAATTACAAAGGTCTATTGAAAGCGTAGAAAACGTAACTGTTGGTCCATCAACTGTAATAGTCATGGTATCAGACCCTGAATTACCACACGAGTCTGTATAAGAATAAATTATTGGGTAAATTCCAGGTCCACACAGACAAGGATCAAATTGGTAATGTCTATCATTTCCTACATCATTCGTAGTGACACAATTAGGTAAGTTCACAAACTCTCCTCCTATTGGTAAATTTGGAATTCCATTTACAGGCGTAAACAAATTGTTCGTTGAATAAACGTTTCCAGTTGGAATATACGCAACACCCAAATCTAAAGGAGCATCTGGGCAGCATAACGCGATATCAGGCTGACTTGCAACAACCGTTGGTGCAAGAGTCGGATCAGACAATTTGTGTACAAAGATCTCTCTATTACCAGAGGAAGTCAGCCATGTTCCGAAATCAGCTGTACTGCTAAAGAAACCAGTACTAAGAACACTACCTGTATTACCTACATAAATTGACTTAACCTCATCTATTCCTGACCCTCCCATTYTCGTTAAATCCATCAACGTWTTTAAAGAAGCATCCAATTTTTGAATAAAGATATCAGTTGAACCTGCAGAACTTAGGTTAGTAGTTCCCCATGGATCAAAGTTTACCGTTTCACTAAAATCACCTGTCACATAGACATTCCCAGAAGCATCAATATCGATCGCTTTACCAGAATCCCATCCGGTACTACCAAAACCCTTTGCTCCAAKTAAAGTTCCYGCCGAACTCAGTTTTTGCACGAAGACATCCCAGTTACCATTTGAAGTTAAATTACTTGTTCCACCACCTGGATTAAAATCCACCGTAGATCTATATTTTCCTGTTGTATAAACATTACCTAAAAGATCCGACACTACACCATGTCCTTCACAGAGAGGACTACTACCTGCCCCTCCCATGTTTTTCACCCAGACAAAATCTCCATTGGAATTCCATTTCAAAACAAAACAATCGGAGTTTGAAGAAATAGACGATGTGTTGGTATTTCCGGCTCCAGGATCAAAATCGACTGTTCCCTTAAACTTTCCTGTAACAAGAATATTTCCGAATGGATCAAGTGACATAGAATTCCCATAATTATACCCTGAATTTGCTGATGTCTTTGCCCAAAGGAAGTTACCATTAGGACCAAGCTTTTCAACATAAAACTTATAGGCTTGTGTTGTCAAAATCGCATTACTCCCACCTGGATTAAAATTACGTGTCCCTGCAAAATTTCCTGCTGTGTAAACATTTCCTGCTGCATCCGTCTTTACTGAAAATGCCCAATTGGATTCGTTATTTTTTGCCCAAATGAAATTCCCTGCGGAACTAAGCTTTAAAATAAAAGTATTATAATGTGTCGCACCTCCACTAGAAGTTAAATTGTAGACACCACTAGGGTCAGGATTGAAATCCACTGTACCTAAGAATCGCCCAATAATGTAAATATTCCCTGCGTTATCAAGTGTTATAGACTGTCCTAAATCCTGATAAGTACCTCCTACGCTTACGACCCAAATCAAATTCCCGTTGGGATCCATTTTTTGCACATAAACTTCTGAATTTTGAGAGTTAGGGGCATTAATAGTTACACCATTGAAATTAGCCGTACCGTTGAACCCTCCAGTGGAATAAACATTACACTGGTCATCTACAACGATAGACTCGCCTTGATCAATCCAAGTCCCTCCCATTTTTTTAGCCCATTCGAAATTCTGAGCTACCGACGGGAAGCAAAAAACAACACAAAAGAGGGTTAGATAAATTAGTCTGTGGATTTTATTACGCACTGAAATAGGGTCTGTCATTGGTAAGGGTATTCGTGAATTAATGTTCATTAGCTAGGTTATATAAAATATTTGGTATCCAGTCTTGTTTAAAATACCGCTTTGATTAACATCCATTTTCTGGACAAGTTCCATTGTGAAAAGCAGAAAAATAGTGGCACATTACACATGTGATTTAATTCTAAGATTTTGCAAGAGTACTTATCTAACAAACCAAAAACGCCTATAAATGGGCATTTGGGACGAACCATGAGCATTATGGTACAAACCTGCGGACAAAATAGTCTCCACTTAGAACCATCGATAAGTAAATTGGGTACAGAATGTCATCGAAACAATCTTTCGAGGTACTTCGAGTAGTTTTAGGAAGAGCAATTGAACGAAAAATTTATGCCAGATATAAAGAAAGTCCCTAAATATGTCTAAGTTAGGCTAACGAAAAATATTCAAAAGAAAAGATCATGTCAAAAGGTAAAGATTCAAAGAAGACAGTTAAAAAGGAAGCTCTTTTAACTCCAAAAGAAAAAAAAGCAGCAAAGAAACTTAAGAAAGTTAAATAGAACTTATTTTATTCTGAGAACCTGTCATTTCTGCACTTCTGTTCTGTTAAAAGAATGTGATGTGAAGGAATGAAAGGTCTTGCTGCTACGAATACCGCTTCCTAAAAAAAACACTTCAAACTCCCCAGTAATCCCATTCAAAAAACTGTTATCCCCTCCAAAAATTACTCAGTAGGACTCGCCCGTTTTTGATCAAAAGCTATGTCAAATTCCGAAAACAGACCCAACAAAAAAATAGTTTCATTTTTTCTGTAACAAATTTCGATTGCTCATACTTACCCATCGAATTTTAAAAAACAACGAAAATGAACTATTTGAAATCAATTATTACCTTATTCATATTTACACTGACCTCTCACCTTTCCAACGCTCAAGAAGAAACAGTCCTAGAAAATTCTGTTTTGTGGAAAATAGAACACCCTGACCTAAAAGAAGCATCATATATTTTTGGCACCCTTCATTTCATGTGTGAAAGTGATTTTAATATCCCGGAAAAAGTTACTGAGACACTAAATCACGTTGATGCATTGGTATTAGAAGTTAACTTAACCGACCCAGAAGAAATGCAAATACTGCAGGAAACTATGTCTAATCCAAAAAAGATATCCGATGAACTCTCTGAAATTCAATTCAAGGAAATAGCGACACTCGTTCAAAAAGAAATGGGTATTCCATTGATCGATTTGGATACATATGGACTCTCAACGCTTCACGCCCTGCTATTGACTAAAATGTTGCCTTGCACACAATTCAAATTTACAGAAACAGAAATTACGACACTCGCTAAAGAGAAACAACTTCCAATCTATAGTTTAGAAAAGGTCTCTGAGCAGCTTGCAACTTTGGAAAATTCTTATCCTGCAGATTTCATGTTTGACCAGTTGATGCTATTCGAATCATATAAGACAGATTTTAACGCTTCAATCGCAGCCTATAAAAAGGAAGATCTTACAACTGCGGTTGACCTGATCATGAAAGACATTTACATGGACGAAAATGCAACAACAATGATGCAAATTAATCGAAACAAAAACTGGGTAGAAAAGATACCTGAAATGATCAAAACACGGAGTAATTTATTTGCTGTAGGTGCAGCTCACTTAGTAGGCGAATTCGGTATAGTAAATCTTTTAAGACAAAAAGGATACACGATTACACCTGTATTTAACTAGACTGAAAGATGCAACTGTCGGAACAGGAATTTCTTGCTGCAATTAATAAACATAGAGGTATTCTCTATAAAGTGTCTAGGCTGTATTTTGATAAGCCTGAAGATCAACAAGATCTATTTCAAGAAATCATTCTACAATTATGGAAATCCATCACGTCCTTTGAAGGTAAAAGTGAATTTTCTTCTTGGATGTATCGAGTGGCGCTGAATACGGCTATCGTATTCTTTAAAAAAGAGAAAAGAAAGCCTGATAGTTATTCGTTTCTAAACAGCGAGCCCATTGCTTACGAAGATTACAATGAGGTAAAAGACGAACAACTGGATCATTTCTACAAAGCGGTCAAGCAATTAAATAAAATTGAAAAAGCATTGATTCTTCAATTTATTGAGGGGTTTTCTGGAAAAGAAATAGCTGAGAATCTAGGTATCTCTGAAGTTAACGTCAGGGTTAAAACAAATAGAACGAAGAGCAAATTACAAGAAATTATAAAAAATCAAGGGTATGAATTTTGAAAAACTAAAACAGGAAATGGATGCTCAAAACATGGACTCCAATGAAATTCCAACGAATATAAAAAGTTTGGAGACAAGCAAAATGCCTATCCAAAAAGTAAGGCAAACGATGAGAAAAGAAATAATTACTCAACTGGTCATTATTGCTCTCTTTTTTAGTATTCCGAGTTTCAAAGAAATGCATCAATTACCAAAAGCTATTTACTACATTTTAATGTTTGTAACCAGCCTTATCACTTTGGGGTACCTCTTAAAAATGAGCTCGTTTTTACATAAATCAAGTAGTCTAGGAGGCCACAGTAAAGATGCAGTCCTTTCTTTTATCAACGATCTTAAATTAACCTTAGAAGTATACAAAACAGCAATTATTTCGGGAAGCCTATTACTCCCTTTGTCAATGGTGACGTTCTACTTTGGTCGGGTAAAAATGGATGAAGAATTATTTGAAAATCTAATTCTATTGAATATTTCTAGTCCAACACTCCTATTATATATTCTCGGATATTTAATCATCGCACTATTGATCTACATTTTCACCATAAAATGGTCGAACAGATTGTATGGGATACATATTACGAATCTGGAAAATACCCTGAAAGAATTTGAGAGCAATTAATACCCACTAACTCCTGATTGCTAATAATTATATGAAGTAGTCCACTTGCTTAAAGAAGATTGGACATCACCGAACGATGACTCCTAAGTAGCTCAAAAGAACCGATTTACAGCGAAAGGAATACTATTTTGTCCGAATTTTGAATCCAAAGATCATGCAACTAATCGCTCAATTTTAGCATCTTGAGTGTATACTTATTGGAACAACTCAACTTCTGTAACCCTCAACAAATGAAAAGTGCCTTACTTTTATTTACTCTGTTTTTCCTGATTTCCAGCTCATTCGGACAAACTATTGATCCTTTTTCCATTCGTTATCAAACCAATCAAAAAGGAGGGTTAAGCATTCTTGCTAACGTGTCGGTTGGTTGTGGTACATGCTCGGCTCATACTGAAATACCTCCAGGAGGAACAAGTGACAACAATGGCGTATCCAGTAGCTTCGTAGATATTGATAGTGATGGAACCACATTCTCATCTTCTTCGGATCAATTGAATTTAGCTAACTGTAGCGAAATTACGTGGGCAGGATTGTACTGGGTAGGGCACCTTGACAATCAGCCTGCTACCACTCCAAACTGGGCAAATCGAAGCAATATAAAATTGAAAGTTGATGCTGGAGTTTACCTCAATTTGACCGCAGATGAAACCCTAGACAACTCAGTTGGGAAGTCTTCCTTTTTCTGTTACAAGGACATAACAAGCATCGTTCAAGCAAACTCAATCACTTCCAATTATACTGTAGCAAATATTGTAACAGACGTAGGTTCGAACACTTTTGGTGGTTGGACAATTGTTGTGGTTTACAACAACATTTATGAAACGATGAAAAATCTAACCGTTTTTGATGGTTTGGCAAATGTTAGTCCAGGATCATCAGGAACAGTAGATATCCCACTTACAGGATTTGTAACACCACCTGTTGGAGCAGTAAACTTTGAGCTTGGAGTTGTTGCACATGATGGTGACAGAGGTCAATCAGGGGATCAGCTTTCATTTAACGGCGCGGGAACCTACGTAAACATTAGCGATGCTATCCACCCTGTAAACAACGTTTTCAACAGTACAATTTCAGAAAATGGCGTACTTACAGCATTCCGAAATCCTAGCTACAACAATAACCTAGGGCACGATGCTAATATTTATTCTCCTAACAATTCGACCTTCAATTATATTGGGAATTCAGCCACAAATGCTACCATTCGTGTGTCTACAACTTCTGAAACAATATTAACGAGTGTCATTACTTCGGCAATTGACATTTATGAACCCGATCTTCGAGCATCAGTTACTTATACAGATATGAATGGAGGAACCGTTCAACCAGGGGATATTCTGGAATACAGAATTGTGGCAAAAAACATTGGCTCTGATGTCTCTATCGGAACATTTTTAACCGACACCTTAGATCAGCGACTCCTTTATATAGCAAATTCATTATCGGTTGACTTTGGGCCGAACATTGGACCGAAAACAGATCCAATCGACACAGATCAAGGTGAATTTATTTTAGCTGATAATCTGATTCGAGTGAGAATTGGAACCGGCGCAAATGGGACAACAGGTGGCTCAGTAGTTAATTCTCCTACTGGTGCAGATAGTACAGTTATTACCTTTCAAGTTCAATTGCCAAACGAGTGTGCCATTTGGCAATGTGGACCAACTCTAGCGAACAAAGCCTACGTATTTGGAACTGGGCAAATTTCTGGGATAACAAATGGAAACAATGGTGCATCCGATCTATTAGATGTCAATGGTTGTCCATCCTTAGAAAGTGGCGTCGTTACAGTTGATGTAAGCAATTGTCCAGATACTGTAATCACCTATACGGATTCATTGTGCGTTGGCGAGTTACTTTCCTTAAGCTTCCCAGGTTCGACCTTCTTAGATTTCTCCTGGTCTGGTCCAAACGGGTTTATGTCAACGATTAACAATCCAAGCATTCCAAATGTTCAGCTCGTCAATGCTGGAGATTATATCTTGCATGTTAGTTACTTGGGTGTTGAGTGTATTTCAGATACAACTGCCCCAGTGTTCGTTTCAGATAACCCCACCATACAATTGAATACGCTGCAAAATGACACCTGTTTTAATTTGGGTCTTGCGTATATTGACATTAGTGGAGTTGGAAATGCTCCATTCACCTATCTATGGAGTAACAGTGATGCAGATTCCTTAGCTGGAAACTTGAATGCTGGAACATATGATGTTCTGGTAACCGATCAATATGGTTGTACAGCTGTAGATACTTTCACAGTCACTGAACCTCCAATTCTCCTGGGAACAGCCGAGATTTTATCTGATTACAACGGTCAAGATATTAGTTGCAATGGAGCAATGGATGGAAGTGCTGCGGTAGTAGCATCTGGAGGAGTTATTCCATATACATATTCCTGGTCTCCAACTGGACTCGTGACCGATACAATTAACGGATTAGATGCTGGAGTTCATGTCATTACTGTTACCGACGACAATGGATGTATCGTTGAAGACAGCGTCACATTAATACAACCAGATTCTCTTATTGTAACCGGATTAATTACTGACGTATTGTGTTTCGGAGATAGCACGGGTTCAATTAATGTAACTGTTACTGGTGGAACGCCAGCATACACATACGCTTGGTCAAACAATGAGACTAGTCAGGACTTATTAAATGTACCGTCGGGCGTTTATATTGACACTGTTACCGACATAAATGGTTGTTCTGATACCTTGTCCTTTGCAATCACTCAACCGATCGCAGCAATGACGATGACTTCAACCGTCACTGATATTCTTTGTTTCGACGATTCAACTGGATCTGTTGAAGTTCTGGTCACAGGTGGAGTTACGCCCTACACATATGTTTGGTCGAATGGTGATTTGGATTCTTTGGCTGGCAATTTACCCGCAGGGACATATACCGTAACTGTAACAGATTCAAACAATTGTACATTAACGGAAACCTATACATTAACAGAAAGTCCACTTTTAGTTACTTCAACAGCAATAACGACTGATTACAACGGGCAAGACATTAGTTGTTTCAACGCCATGGACGGTAGTGCAGAAGTTACAGTTACCGGTGGAGCGTTTCCTTACACGTACTTATGGTCTCCAGGTGGAGAAATTACGGATTCAATTACCTCACTAGATGCAGGCACTTATATTGTAGTTGTGACGGATAGTAATGGTTGTGTGATGACAGACAGCGTTACACTTGTTCAGCCAGATACGATTTCAATCACAGCGGTTATCACGGATATTTTCTGTTTTGCAGATACCGTAGGTGCCATTGATGCAACAATCACTGGTGGAACTGCTCCATATACTTTCTCTTGGTCCAACAGTGTGTTTACAGAAGATCAAATCAATTTGAGCTCTGGAACATACACGGATACTGTTACTGACATCAATGGTTGTATGAACTTCGTGGATTTCACGATTACTCAGCCCTTGGATTCAATGACAATCACGGCAATCACGACACCAAATTTATGTTTTGAAGATTCAACTGGGACAATTGATTTAACCGTCCTCGGAGGTAATGCGCCCTATACGTATTCATGGACTACAGGAGATACAATTGCAGATTTAGACAGTCTTCCTGAAGGAAATTATACCGTAACAGTGACCGATTCAAATAACTGTTCTCAAGATTTAGTTGTTTCGATTTTCGCTCCAACGGATCTTCTATTGACAGAAACTCATTTAGATCCTCTTTGTCAAAGTGGAACTCAAGGGTCGATAGATCTGACCGTTTCAGGTGGAACGCCCGGTTATGTGTACTCCTGGAATAATGGAGATTCAATACCAGACATTACGAACTTGTTTGCAGGACTCTATTTTGTAACCGTCACCGATACGAATGGATGTGTAGATACCATGAGTGTTGCGATTACTGATCCTGATGCCATTATTATATCCGATGTTCACGTGGATGTACTTTGTTATTCAGATTCAACGGGTTCCATCGATATTTCACTGACAAATGGTACTCCAGGGTTTGTGTATGATTGGAGTAATACTGAAACGACCCAAGACATTATTAACCTTCCTGCTGGTCCTTACTATGTGAATGTGACGGATACGAATGGTTGTGGTGGATTTATGTCCTTTATCATTGAAGAACCTGATACCTCTTTACATTTCACTTCGGATAGTGTAACAAACATCCTTTGTTTCGGTGACACAATCGGTGCGATCAATATTGAAGTAGATGGTGGAGTAACACCTTACACGTACTTTTGGAACAATACTGAAATCACTCAAGATCTTGTAAATCTTACAGCAGGAATTTACTCCGTAATTGTAACGGACAGCAACATGTGTCAAATTGAGTATGTTGATACTGTATTCCAACCTGAGAACTTAGTATTGTCAGAAACACATGTTGATATTCTTTGTTTTGGAGACTCAACAGGATCAATTGATGTGACCACAATTGGAGGTGTTCTACCCTACACCTATATTTGGAATACTGCGGATACGACCGAAGATTTAACAGGAATTCCAACTGGAACATACACCTTAACCGTTGCAGATTCAAATGCGTGTATTGATACAATTACTATAATCATAACCGAACCATTGGCGCCACTTGTCTTGTCTACAATATCCTTGAACGTTCTTTGTTCAGGAGGTAACAATGGAGCAATTGATCTCACTGTCACTGGCGGAACACCTGGTTATACGTACTTATGGAATACGTCAGACACAATTCAAGATTTGGATTCACTGTTTGCAGGGACATATGACGTTGTTGTCACAGATACAAATGCCTGTTTCGATACGATCAGTGTCACGATTACCGAGCCTTCTCCTCTAGGGATTTCAGGAATTCTTACTCCCACTTGTTTCGAAGATTCAATCGCTGCGATTGACATTACAGTTACTGGTGGCGTTCTTCCTTATACATATCTATGGGACAATGGAGAAATTACAGAAGACATTCAAGACCTTCTACCTGGAATCTACAACGTAGTTGTAACAGACAGTAATGGTTGTCAAATCGCTTATTCCGACACCGTCCTCGCGCCTTCGGATATCCTACTCGCCGAAACGCACGTAGGTGTTCTATGTTTTGGAGCTGCTACAGGCTCGATTGATCTCATTTCAGCAGGAGGTGTAGAACCATATACTTACTTGTGGAACACCTCAGACACAATTCAAGATTTAACGAACATCGGTGCTGGAACATATTCCGTTCTTGTGACTGATGCGAGTAACTGTACAGACTCCCTTTCAGTTATTATTTCTCAACCTGGATCTGGAATGACAATACTTTCTTCAACCACACCCGTACTTTGTTTTGGAGATGATAACGGAAGCATTGATATTGACATCAGTGGAGGATCGCCTGGATATACATATTCTTGGAGCAACGGAGACTCAACACAGAATATAAATACCTTAACTGCAGGAAATTACACGATAACAGTAACTGATAGCAATGGCTGTATTGAAAGCTTGAATTCCACAGTTTCAGGTCCAGCAGAACCATTGACGCTTACAGGAAGTTCATCACCTATTTGCTTCGGTGATACTACTGGAATTGCGTACGTTGTAGCGGAAGGAGGAACACCAGGATATGCCCATGTATGGAATACTGGATCACCAAACACCCTTGATTCCCTTACAGGATTGGGCGTTGGAACCTACAATGTTACCGTCACGGATGCAAATGGATGTACTGCAATAACGTATGTTGATGTATTAGTCATCAATGAACTTGCTGGATGTGTGGTCATTGATATGCCCAACGTATTTACACCAAATGGCGATTTGATAAATGATATATTCATCCCTGTGGACATCTTGAGTATTAAAGAATTCGACATCGTCATCTTAAACAGATGGGGCAATGTTATGTATCAATCGACTGACTTTACCGAAGGCTGGGATGGATTAACAAAGAGCGGTAACGAAGCTCAAGCAGGAACCTATTTCTGGAAAATTATTTATGAAGATGTCTACGGAAAAACTGGAGCTAAGCACGGAAATCTTACATTAATTAGAAATTAATCCTAAGTTTGACTGAAAAATTTTCTTGAATAACTATTACGTATGATCGTAAATAAAGGAATGAGTGTTATTGGCCTTCTCAAATGGACGTGGCCACATATTACTTGGCTACTGCTGTTAATGGGTGGAGTGGCTGCTTTGTATCACTTTGAAATTATTCGTTTCTCGATTCCATGGTTACCAGTATCTGTAGTCGGTACAGCTGTTGCATTTTATGTTGGTTTTAAAAACAATCAGGCCTACGATAGAATGTGGGAAGCCCGAAAAATTTGGGGTGGTATTGTCAACGATAGTCGTTCTTGGGGAATGATGGTTGACGGGTTTATTTCAAATCATTTCACGGATAAAGCTGTGAGTGAAGAAGAGTTGAAATCAATAAAAAAACGCTTGGTTTATCGTCATATTGGGTGGATCTATGCACATCGAAGTCAATTATTAATCCCTGCTCCATGGGAACATATCAGCCAAGGTGGTCATACTGAAAAAGCAGCAAGATACAACCAAGAACATTTTGGTGTAGGATTACTTGGAGATGAAACCAGCAAATCAGAATTGAATCAATTTCTGCCCAAGGAGGAATATGAACGTCTCATCAATTACAAAAACACAGCGACCCAAATTATCAATGAGCAATCAAGGGATTTGAAAGGCCTACGCGAGAAAAATTTGATTGAGGACTTCCGACACATGGAATTGGTCACAATGCTCAAAAGCTTCTATACCTTGCAAGGAAAAAATGAACGCATAAAGAAGTTTCCCTTGCCAAGACAATATGCAAACATGAGTCGGTATTTCGTCGGGATTCTCATTTTGCTCCTTCCTTTTAGTATGATTCCAGAATTGATGAAAGTCGGTGAATTTGGATTGTGGGTTGCAATACCCGTTACGGCATTAATTGGCTGGATCTATGTCATGATGGAAATAATTGCAGACTATACCGAGAATCCTTTTCAAAGCATGATAAATGACATTCCAATGATGTCACTTTGCCGAACAATTGAAATTGATTTATTAGAAATGCTTGGAGAAACTGATTTGCCATCTCCAATTAAAGCCAAAAATGGCGTTTTGATGTAAGCTCATGACACAAACACCAGAAGAAAGAAAGGCATTTTTAGCTGAATTCAATGAAATAGCAAAGTACACCGCTACTGTYCTCCACGGTGACGATGTTTCAAAAGTGCGCATCAAACAAATCAAGCAATACTTCAACAGAACATTCAATATGCTTAACCGCATAGCCCTGAAGGAGGAGATCACCAATAAGTCATTCAAATATGGCTACGGAGGAAAAATATTGGTTCGTAAAGTCATGCTGGAAATAGGGACAATTGAGCGAATTCCTGAATCAACAACAAAAGCACTCTATCGATTAAAAATCCATCCAGGAGAAATTAATCTTGAGCTCGTTTCACGGATYATYGTTGAAGTSTATTTGTCGAGGAAYGATATTCGRGAGTTGTGAGTYTCAATTAATTCTATTCCACGTTTGATTTCACAATACGCTGAGTAAAGAGTCCTGAAGAAACCTGAATTTGGAGGACATAAATACCATTCTCGAATTCCGATAAATCGAGATTTCCATCTAACAACAATTCATTATTCCGAAGTATTTCCCCAGACAAGTCAAGCAATGAATAACGTGCATTCTCATCAAATCCTTCAATAATTATATTTGTCTGAAATGGATTTGGGTAAGCATTTATTTCTAGAGCCTTTTCTTCAATTCCAATTGTCGATGTAATTCGTGCCAAATGACCTAGCGCTTGAGTCGTAAACTGGTTCTCAAAATCTCCTCCAATGTAAAGATCATTGTTTTGATAAACGAGAGAGTTTACGGCATTATCTAGAACTGCCAATCCTGAGAGACTATTATTAATCAAGTTATAGCTTGCAAGTGACGTTCCATAGGTTCCCCAACCAGTATTATAATCGAAATCTCCGCCTAAAATCAGATCACTTCCATTCAAATAGGCGATGTCATTTATGGAACTCGAAACTGAATCTACAAAATCCTCCTTGAGAACCAAGCTCTGAAATGATCCGTTCAGATAGCGCGTTAAGCAAATATCACTCGTACCTGAAGCATTAGAGCACGTTCCTCCAAAAAATATTCCTGAGCCGACCACTTCAACTGCTTTCACCGTATCGCTAATCTCAGAACCCAATCCGTACCAATCATCCACCCAATTATCTTTTACGACTACATTCCTTACTGGAATTGTATACGGGATCGTAGAATAACGCGTAACTGAATCAAAGTGCCCTGCGAAAACACGTCCAATTAATGTTGCTTCAATGTCTAAAATAACACCGTTTACTTTTGCCTCTAGTTCCCATGTATTTGGTGCGCTGTACATCCAAATTTCCTCGCTCCCGTTTAAAGAAGCATGCTGAATAGTGACTTCCATTTGTGTAAAAGTCCATTGAAACGTATTTGTACCAATAGCACCATCGCGTCCTGGAATGGTGAAAAACGACCATGATGTTCCATCGTACAAGGCAAAAGGATAAGTTGTTCCATTCGATTCCAATTCACCAACTACATAAACGCCAGCGCCTGTCACGTAAACATCATTCACTATTCCAGGAATACCGCCGCCTAAACATGCCAGTTGATCATTTTGATAAACACCAATATTCAAGCAAGGTTGTAAATCAACAGAATCAAAATCACCAACAAAAATTAGTCTGTCAGCTAAATTATCAGAGTAGACTTTTTCGACCTTCCCATTCGTTCCATCTCCAAGTGGATTTAACGTTTGAACAGGTGAATAACCAGGTTGAATCCATTTCAATTCATCAAGAGTGAAGCCAAATTTTTCCGCCCAAATCAACATCTCAATTGATTCAATGTCCTCGATATAATTGTAATTGAATTTTTTGCTGATTTCAATTGCTAATTCCTCATTTCCCGATTGTGCAATCAAATACCCAACCGCACAATGTACTCCAAAATCATCGATAAAATATGGCGTTCGTGTCGCGTGATACAAATTCGTTGGGAAGACTTTTCGTTTAGCGTAATTCTCCAAGACATCAAGTAAATGAAGTCGATTCTTGAACTGCATACTTGACCATGAATCGGAAGTCCTTAATCTCAAATTGGAAACTACTTGCTTAAGATGATATTGAATCAAATCAGTATCACGGTCAAAATCAATAGTAATTACTGGTACGAGATCTGGATAGTTATCCCATTGGGCATTTACGCCTTTCAACCGGTCAAACATTGACGTTTGCAGATCAATCGAAGCAATACCAAAGAAATTGATAAACATGAAAGATGCAATCGTAACAAATCGAAATAACGGAGTAATCATAAGGCATCCAGTTAGTTGATGAAAATTGGTTTTATCAGGCAGGTAAGCTTAAATATACGCGATATTCAGACAATCACCTCGTTTTTAGATAGTAATTGATTAAAGTGTCCTCACGCTAAAAATAAGCACAAAAAAATCCAGACTCTCATCGAAAGCCTGGATTTCAAAATTATTAATCTTATTCTATTGCTTCACAAAACGCGCTTGTGCAACACCTGTTGATGTTTTCACTTTTACAATGTAAACACCTGCTGGCAAGTTAGAAATATCCAAATCTCCATTGTTTTGTGTAATCATGATCAATCCGTTCAATCCGTAAACCGATACTTTTTCAATTTCTGAATCTGTTGAAATCGTAACGAAATCACTTGATGGATTTGGGAAAATTCTTGCTTCAGCAATCTCCATATCATTCACCCCTAATGTTGATTGATAATAATAATTAGAGACTCCAGAAACATATAACATCGATGTACTCATATCCATGTCGTAATTCGTAATTTCAGATATGAAATCCTGCGCGTCATAAGAGAAATCTTGCTGAGTGAATAAATCACCACCAAGGTATCCTTCGTAAGTAGACAACTTATTGTTTGCACCATATGTGAAATCAATTTCAATTTCAACAGTCGCATCAGGAACTCCACCGGTTACAGGATACCCTTCAAGAGCTGTTGGTAAACCACCTGCATGCGTGTAATCGATATCGTAAATCCAAGTTAATGGTGAACCAACGTAAAGTGCCACATTGGAAACCTCAGAACCTGAATACGTCATCAAACTTTCCGAGGAAGTCTCAAATGCACTAGTACCATCCCACTCATATGCAATGTAACGTGTTAGATTGTTTGATCCATCATAGAAAAGTGAATCAATGGACTGAACTTCCGGTGTTGGAGTCCAGTGAACGATGAATGTTTCAACAATCAAGTTGTTGTTCGCATCAAACTCATAAGTTCGCTCATCATTAATTAAGAATACTGATCCACTAAAATAAAATGATTTAAGATTTATCAAATTTCCTGATCCATCATACGCGAATTCCGTTTTTTCCGTTGGAGTTTCAGAAACAGTGGCGTTTCCTCCAACAAGTGTATTCTGCCACGTGTTATCTAATGTCAAAGGCAGCGAAAAACCAAAGAATTTATTCTCCGTATCCCATTTTATCGCTGGTAACTCATATGTCCAATCAACCACAGAACCTTCAAAGGTAAACTGTGGTTCATTAGAGAAAAGAGAACCATCCCATGAGTTGTAAAGGTACTCGCTCGAATCAATGTATTGAAGGGCACCTGTTTCGTCGTACACAGCTGTGTTCGTTCCGATTAACTTTTGTTGCGCACTGGCTCCGAAGGCCGTGAACATCAATGCAATTGCTAAAGATTTTTTCATGATTAGTTGCTTTGTTAAGCTGATGTTTTTTTATTAAAAACACAAAGATGAAGAAATCCTTTTATTCAACTTGCGTATAAATGTTAAATCCGAAAAGAGTAAACCGATCTGTATTATAATTATCATTTAAGCATTAACTCAAATTATTCTCCCATCATTTGTGAGAACGTCAATTCAATAAATTGAGCTGGCCGAATTGGTGCTACTTGAATTGATACACGCATGTAACCGTTCAAAATATCTTCTTCAGTCATTGTTTCGCCGAGACCAATCAGAACTTGATAACTGGTTTCTGGGGTTGCCCCAGCAAAAGCTCCTTGGTTAAATAATCCAAACAAATAGGCGTTAATCATCATTTTCACTTCAACCCATGTGTTGAAAACATTCGGTTTGAATACAAAGGCTTCAAGTCCTTTACTAATGTCCGTTTCCATTGAAATGAATAAACGCCGTACGTTAATATATTTCCAATTCACGCTATTTCCATCGTTCGTACGAGCTCCCCAAACACGTGTTCCTCTTCCTGTGAAGCTACGAATCGCGTTGACGGAATGACCTGTATTACTCACATTCATACTTTCTTGTTGTGTGTTTGTCAACAGTATTACTGGTCCGGCTACACCATTTGGAGCAACATTTGCCGGAGGAGTCCAAACACCACTAGTACTGTCCAAACGACTGTAAATTCCCGCCATGAAAGGTGATGGAGGCATATTGATATAATTCGTTGATAGGAATGTTTTCACAAGCTCTACGGTCTTCGTATTTTCAACCGTTGCCGGTTTCGATTGAAGAAGACTTCCGTTTAAATAGACATTTGTCAAGTCTGTTTTGTACGCAAACGCCGTAAGCGATTGCAGATATGGGAAATAAGCTCCAGCATAACAAGATTGTTCTAGTGAAACAGCATTTCGGTAGTTAGAGATATCCTCAACATTGTAAACAGGACCCTTCGGGTCTTTCTGGATCACATCCATGACGGTGAAATACTTCTTTTCTTTGCTCGCGAAATCCGTTAACTGAGTCCCCCAGGAATAGTAGTTTGCGTCACCAAAACGAATTAAATCTGTTGGCAAAATTAATGTTGCTGTTTCCGCCATTTGAATCGCTTCTTCGATGGAGCTCATTTCATTTGTGATGGTTGCAGGCATTTCTGTCAAGTTGAATTCTTCATACTTTCCCAGTGATATGATGTAACAAGATCCCCCACCATTTGAGAAATAAGCTAAAACTGACGGGTACATGAAACCAGGGGTATAGGCTTCATTGGCCTTTTTATTTACAGCAGTGTAGGAAGTCTTACCGTCGTTATCATGTTCTGAGACATCAACAATTCCTGTTGTGTCAGCACCTCCAAACGTTTGTTCATATTCCAAGACACTTTGCACTAGAACAGGTTCCCGAACAATTGTTGATCCATTTACTAAATTTAATCCTTCACCATTTGAATTATTCGCATCCTCCGTAAACCCTATAAAAGCGGGTATTGCCGTTGGATTTGACACTATACTTGAACCGAAGGTATCCTTCTCTTCAACGTAAACTCCCGGTGTTTTATATAGCTTTGACATTTTCTGTGTTTTGTGGTTAGTATCTGTTTTGAATAGTACTGCAAGTTAGCTCTCAACTTTCACTTAATGACACGTACAATTACCTATTTACCCAATCGCTTAAAAAATCATTAGAATCACGTAACTTTGCTTCATAAAATCTCTCGTGTGAAAGACGTATTACTCATCACCCCTCCGTTTACTCAATTAAATACGCCGTATCCAGCGACGTCTTATTTGAAGGGCTTCCTGAACACAAAAAACATTTCGTCTTATCAAATCGATTTGGGTATTGAGGTGATCCTAGAATTATTCTCTAAGGATCGATTTTCAGAGATTTTTCTTTTGGCAGAAACGAACGGAAGCATTCAATCCGAAAATGCCGACCGTATTTATTCCTTGAGAGCGGATTATTTGGCCACAATTGAGCCAGCAATTCGATTTCTCCACGGAAAACAACCCACCTTAGCTCGACAAATCTGCACTCGGGGTTTCTTCCCTGAGGCTGGACGATTTGAACAAATTGATGATTTGGAATGGGCTTTTGGATCAATGGGAATGCAGGACAAAGCAAARCATTTRGCCACACTCTTCCTCGAAGATTTATCTGATTTCATCATTGAGTGTATCGATCCCGAATTTGGGTTCAGCCGCTACGCCGAACGTTTGGGATTCAGCGCAAATAACTTCGATGAGTTGTAYGCCCATCTCCAACAAGAACCTTCTTTTATTGAYGAAATRTCGCTTGATATACTCATCTCCAAAATCGATGCAATTCAACCGAAATTGATTTGCTTCTCAGTACCCTTTCCCGGAAATTTGTACAGTGCTTTTCGCTGTGCAGCAACAATCAAAGAAGCCTACCCRGAAATCAAAATTGCGATGGGTGGTGGGTTTCCAAATACTGAATTACGCTCCGTTTCCGATCCGCGTGTATTTGATTTCTTCGACTACATTACATTGGACGATGGAGAATTGCCTGTTGAACAATTAGTTCTCTCACTTTCTGAAAAGGACACACGCTTCAAACGAACATTTATTCGGAAAAACTCCATCGTTGAATACGATAATTCTTGTGCAAAACCAGATTACAAACAAGCGCAAGTGGGCACGCCAGATTATTCTGATTTATTGCTCGACTCATACATTTCAGTGATCGAAGTTGCCAATCCAATGCATAGTTTGTGGAGTGATGGGCGATGGAACAAACTGACAATGGCACATGGATGTTATTGGGGAAAATGTACTTTTTGCGATATCTCACTCGATTATATTAAAATCTACGAGCCCGTTGCCGCGGCACTGTTAGTAGATCGCATGGAAGAATTAGTTGCCCAAACAGGTGAAAACGGTTTTCACTTCGTTGATGAAGCAGCTCCTCCTGCCCTAATGCGTGCTGTTGCGATAGAAATCATTCGCAGAAAGCTTGTCGTTACTTGGTGGACAAATATCCGGTTTGAAAAAAGCTTCACATCGGACTTAGTTGTTCTTCTGAAAAAATCAGGATGTATTGGCGTATCCGGTGGACTAGAAGTCGCATCCGATCGACTGCTGAAGTTAATTGACAAAGGTGTTTCGGTGGAACAAGTTGCTCGCGTAACACGCAATTTCACGGACGTTGGAATCATGGTTCACTCCTACCTGATGTATGGCTATCCGACTCAAACAATTCAAGAGACGATTGATAGTTTGGAAATGGTGCGACAACTATTCGAACTTGGAGTTATTCAATCTGGATTTTGGCATCAATTTGCACTTACTGCGCACAGCCCAATTGGACTCAATCCTGAGGCGTACGGCATTGTTCCGGAATTGAACGAAATCAGTTTTGCCAATAACGATATTCAATTCAAGGATAAAACGAAAATAGACCATTCGAAATTTAGTTATGGTCTAAAGAAATCACTGTTCAACTTCATGCATGGAATTGGATTTGATCTTCCACTTTCAGAATGGTTCGACTTCAAGGTCCCGAGAACAAAAATTCCTGCGAACTACGTCGAAATGTGCTTAGAAAATGAGCCCATTGAATTCATGAAGCCAACTGCAAAACCAATTTGGCTTGGAGGAGTCCCAGAAACCTCATCGTTCACCAAATCGAAGAGGGGAAATACGTGGGAACAGCTGCGAATGACCATTCACACCAAAACAGATTGCATTGAAGTCACATTGCCAAAAGAAGAGGGAACATGGTTCACAGAGCAACTTGAAAAATTATCGATTGAGTCAAAATCACGACCAACAATTTCAGCTTTGAAAAAAGACTTCGAAACTCAATTTGAAGACTTCGAACTATTCTGGTACTCAAATCCTGTATTGCATTTACGTGATAGTGGATTACTGGTATCTGCATCTTAGCAGACTCAAAAAAATCTCACGCTCAATCATTTAACTTATTTTGGAAAGTTGCGTTATACGTTATATCTAATTTTGCAAAAAACAAAATGTATGCGATTTCTATTTTTGGTAAGCTTCATTCTATTCGGATTTACTTCAAGGGCACAATTGACTGCTGTGAAGGGGAAATCGAGTTACAATTATTGGATCAACCTTCCGGCCGACAGCATTTTAAATTCGAATCCGCCTATTTTGATCTTCCTTCATGGAAGGAGTTTATCTGGAACCGATTTAAACAAAGTGAAACGCTACGGAGTGATTTGTGAAATTCAGAAAGGAAGGAAAATCCCTGCGATTGTTATTGCCCCACAAGTGAAATCTGGAGCATGGAATCCCGATAAATTATTGACTTTGTTGGAAGACATACAATCTCAATATGCTACTGATACGAACCGCGTTTATGTCTGTGGAATGAGTTTGGGCGGATATGGAACCTTGCATTTTATTGGGAAACATCCCGACAAACTCGCTGCTGGGGTGGCACTTTGTGGAGGAGGAAAATCAGGAGATGCCTGTAATTTATCGAAAGTTCCCTTGTGGATTCAGCATGGAACAGCAGACAAACCTGTTCCCGTTTCAGAATCGAGGAAAATTGTAAAAGCGATTAAGGCGTGTGATGGTGGGGAAAATTTGATCTACAAAGAAATTGCAGGTGCAAGTCATGGAGCAATGGAGCGCGAATTTCGGAAAGATGATATGTATGATTGGTTGTTTTCTAAGAGTAAAGCGAGTGAAGAAATCAAGGAAGTTGAAGCGGTTGAGGAAGAGCTTATCGAAATTCCATCGAGCAGTAACTAATTCCCCTTATTTCAACCTTCTATTTTTCAACCAATTTCTTGCAATAAAATAGAGAGGAATTCCGACAATTAGAAGTATTCCGACACTTCGCAGTAAGGAAATAAACCAATATGTACTCGGTGTACTTTCACTAAAGAGTACAGGAAGCAGCACAAGTCCGATGAGTACAATCGCGATTAATGCAACCTTCACAAAGCTCATTTTTCTAAAATCAACGCTCTTCCTACCATCTGTCTGTACAGTAAGAATTGATTGATTCTCTCGGTAGAATTTTCCGTAATGAGGAATCCATCTTTCGATACTTTTGAGGCGATTTAAACTCACCCTCGATTCAGACGTTACCACTACCACATTTGATCCCTTCAGCGTGTTTACACATTGCTCAAGAAGTATTTTCCATTCCGATAAAAACTCATTTTTCATCAAGGTTAACTGCCCAATGGGAGGATTATCGGCTTTCAGAGCTGATTCATAACCTCCATTGATCCGTGTCCAATCCGAGTCGATGAGAATAAATTTATCGTTCCACTTTATTTTTGCCTGCATTGAAAAACTTGGACATTCAAAATTCAACTCACTTTTGCCTTCGGTTTGAGCTTTAATCGATTCCAACAACTCAACAATTGGGTTAAGAAGCAATGGTAAATCCTCAGAATACTCAAATGCGATGGGTACTTGATTCCATAAAATGATTCCCTTTTCGCTTACATCAGAAAATGCATTTTTCAGTAATTCTTCAGCTGTCGTTCCGTTATAGGTGATCTCTTTTGAAATCCCAACATAGGGAACATGGATGTGAAATGAATTTAGATGTTCTGGATTCGCGACTCCAACTTTGTGCGTAAAAAATTTCTCATCAAAGACAGTAATTGAAGTTGGCTTAACAAATGGATTTTCATTCTTTTCAGGAGCAAAAATCGCTATCCCAAGCTTGTAACTGATCAAATCTTTATCGGAAACCTGAATTTCCGGATCCAATTGCTGGAAGAGGTTCAAGAGCTCATTCCAGGTGCTCTCAAGTAAATTTCGCCCCTTAAATAATGGAATTGAAGGTTCCATCAACTCCATTGCTCCTAGCCGATTATACTTCGTATAAATAAATTCCAGACCTAAATTCTTATAGGAATCATCAGGCGATTTACCATCTGTTCGCGCATGACAATACAGATCATCGTCGTGATCACTTAATTCCTCTCGGTTCTTCGATCTACGTGCGTCAAATTCAAACACACCAACACCTATATATGGTTTAATTTCAAACTCCATCTTTGGCGTATAATTTCGAAGTATCTGATATGTATGGCGTAAGCGCTTTGATTCGGCGGATTTTATCTTTCTCTTGCGGGTCGTCAAATGCAATTCCTGAAGCATCAATTCCCCGAACAAGTTGAACCAAAAACGGTTTCCATTCGCCTAAGAAACGATCAACTGTCGCAACGAGCGGTCCTTTTTCATTCAGTGCATCGGCAAGTTTCTGATGATTCGTTTTAACCATCCAATTTGACTCAATTTTAATGTTTTTAGCATCCCACGTCGCTGAAAGTTCAATAATAAAAACATCTGTCAGCAAGGTACATTTGTGTTCCCCATTTCGATGATCTTTCATTTTTTCAAACCACAGGATCAGTGCATCAATATTCGCGTAGCATTCGTATGTATAATGAAAACGAATTGGAATCTGTTTCCAAAATAGATAAGCCGCCTCGTCATCTTCAGAAAAAATAATCGGAAATACTTCTTGAAAACACTTGACTGATTGTCCGTCTGCATTTCTCGTCTTGACATGACCAAGTTGAATGTAAAATTGATCGCCGAATGCTTTCACACGCGATTTTAGGGACTCTATAATGGATTGGTCAGGCATACTTATTTTGAATACTTGAAGTTACGTAAAATAGTTGGTAATGGACAGGTTTGTATCAACTGTAATATCCGTATCAGAACCCATTCAGACCCTCTAGAATTAATTGCGTCTTCACCGTTCAATAAATACGCTACTTATTAAAATCGCATTCTAGAAGTCACCATCAATAAGCCACTTCGGTATATAATCGGACTCAACGTCAATCGACATTCCATTCCCTCCTTTGGCAACGATTGCTGCGGCTAATAGCGGGAGAGAAACCCAGCCTCTGGTATCCATTGTGTTCTTCTCGGTGCTCCACTTCAATTTATGTAATTCTAGTGCCTCTGTCAGTTTCTCACTTAATTCATCTTGAAGATTACTGAAAACGCAACGATAAACTGACATTTCTGGAAGCAACTCATCATGAATATACTTGCTTCGTCCCGAGTCTATTTTCGTTGTGTCCGCGTTGTTGTATACTTCAAGAAGTAAATCACCTATGTCAACCGAATCATTATAAATTCCTTTAAGGAAATTTACACGGCAGTAATCGACACTATCTAACTTAATATTATCAGTTTTCAAAAAATCTTCAGAAATGCTCAATAGAAACTTTATCGCTTCATGATCTCTAAGAATAACAGCAAGACTATAGACTTTGCTCCATGTTAGAGCTCCTACGTAATGACTTCTTTCTTTAAACCCTATTGGGAATGACTTGTCATTGTAAGGAATCGTGTATTCTGAACTCTTGTTTAATGCGCTATGATAGTTCGCCATTCCAATGGACAATGCCAAATTCATCAATTCAATAATTTCGTCCTTTTCTCTCTTTAAAACAATCGCCATACTAATAATCTCTAGCGTTATTTGCATTCGACTAGCAATATTTCCTGGACTGTGCATCATCCTACCCAAGTGCATCTCAATTTTACTTTGAAAATATCCCACTTCCTCTTCAAGAATTTGAAAATTCTTTAATTGATGTCGTTCAATAATAGTCATTCTCTAGTCAAATTTGTTTTGAATAAATATTAAATTGATGATTTAAAAATCGAAAAAATCATCAAATTCTTCCTCTTTTAAATATTCAATCCCTTCTGCTACTTCATGCAGAGTATATTCAATTTACGAAAAATTTAGTATTTCAACAATGCCATAAACTTTTTCCGCTACCTCTTTCATGATCATTATAGTACAAAGGGTACTCTACAAGTTTAGATTGATCTTTTGATCTCCTTGAGCCAGGACGCGTGATTCAATTTCTCTAAGTTCTGCTGCCATTTTTGGATTAGCTTCCAGCTCCGCTCCATATTTGGTATTAATGTGTCCATAATTTGAACAAATCGCACACTTACCACTCTCCAGATTCTTCGCCTTGTGCCCGTCCGTCCGGGAAGTCCATTTCGGCCTTCACTTTTTCACCTTTGAAAGAACCAAGGTCACCGCCTTCTGGTGCTTTTCTCAGTTTTCCATGAGGTGTATCAATAACTTCCACTTTCTTCTTCGGAGCAAGATCATCCTTGAATGCTTTGTACTCTATGAGAGCACAAAAAACAAATCAGGGTCAATGTCTCTCAAGGATATTAATCATCGTTTCTTCGGAAATTTCCAAAAATCGAGATCATCTTTTTCGTTAGCGCTCCCTTCTTCAGTCTCATGATTGAAAAACGAACATTTGCTTCATTCAAAATATGAATGATTCGCTTAAGCTCTCCTGAAATATCTTCGTGATCATCATAAAAAATCCCGTAATCTACACGTTGACTATTTACATCAAGAAGGGACTTAATCTCGGAAATAGGTTTCTCGCAGACTTTTTTCAATTCCATGATTATTTCCAGGTCAAAACAGCAGACTCTTTTATAATAATTGCTATTCCTGCCATGAATCAAAGATCATATTTTTCCTTTAGAAAATTAATGTACTTTTTATTCTCGCCTTTAAAAATTTTATTTCCTTCAAGCATGTATGCGCGCATGAGGTATTCTTCGGACTTTGCGGTTTCTTCAAGTTCAAATAGTGATTGCCCAAGACGAAGGTTTATAAACGGATTGGAATGGGCGTGAGGGCAATTTAGGGCATCGTAAAAAGCATGTTTGGAGCGATCAAACTCTTGCTGTGCAAAATAAACATCTCCAATGGCCGTATAAAGCCACTTACTTGCATCCCATTCTGTTTTCGGAAGAGGAACAAGCTTGAGAGCTTCATCGTACAATTTTAAGGCTTGTAAAAATTCATTTTTGTCGAAGAATTTGTCGCCATCCGCACTCAGATGTCTAATTTCTGAATATATATTATCGTCTAGTTCACTCATTTCTTTTTGAAAAATTGGAAATATTCCAAATAACTTGGGTTTTTAAAAAATCGCCCTTCTGATTTTTGATTTGCCACTTCAAAAGACTTTTTAGCGGCATCAAAATTCCCCTTATGATAAAAAAGTCGAGCTTCCATGAAATCACGTTCACCATTATCAATTCGTTCTAAATCTGCCTTTTTATAAATTTCCACCCATTTATCAGCAGTTTCAAAATCTTCGAGTCCTATATAGGTTTCACAGAACATTCGAGCAACTAAAAAACTTTCGGCACAATTATTTTTGGGTTCTGGCATCAAACTCCATGCTTCTTCCAACGGAACAATCATACTTGAATAGTCCTTATTCCTAAAATAAGGAGAAGCTGATCTTCTCAGTGAAGATATTTGGTCTTCTAATTCCTGATTCATTTTATAATTTTTATTAGTAATCTAAACTTTAAAGAGGGTCATCATAGGTTAACCCTAAATTGGCTCCATCTCTTCTATTATAATTTTTGAGTTCAAGATAATAATTATCAGGATCATTCATGAAATTACGCACTTCATCTGACTTTTGTCCAAACTTCTTCCCTTCAGAATTCCAATATTCTACAGCCGATCCTTGATGCACTGGCTGAGGAGGAAATTCCGTCATTTCTGGAGTTTTGTGCGACATATCTGCTAATTCAACATCATGCCATTTACCATCTTCAAGCGATTTAAACATTTCAGGAGGTCCAAAATCATAATAACCTTCAGCTTCCATTTTGGCTTTTACTTTATCTCCGACCTTAGAAGATTTACTCGGGTTAGAGCCCATGTATTCCTTACGTTTGGATGAGTGACTTTTACTCTTATCGCCAAATCGCTTCGTATTCGGATCGAAAACTTTACCATCATCTAGTTTCGTCTTAATCTCACCATCTGTTAATCCCCCATTAGGAACAGTATCCTTGTACAGTTGCATCTCCAGATCATCGTGCATTGCTTTTTGCTTTGCAATGAGGTCGGGATCGCCTGGTTTTGCTTCTAGATCGGCCTCAACCTTCTTGAGATCGGCTGATAACTGGTCGTTTTTCTTAAGTGCTAATTGATCTCCAAATTTGTCTTTAATTTTTTGGCAATTCGAACAAATCGCACACTTACCACTCTCCAAATTCTTCGCCTTGTGCCCGTCAGGGAAGTCCATTTCGGCCTTCACCTTCTCTCCTTTGAAAGAACCAAGGTCACCGCCTTCTGGTGCTTTTCTCAGTTTTCCATGAGGTGTATCAATAACTTCCACTTTCTTTTTCGGAGCAATGTCATCCTTGAATGCTTTCCATTTCTCCTAATTTCTTTGCAATGTTATTATCCGTTTTGTTGTTCTTGGCAAAGAAAACAAACGTTTGCAATTTCGAGAACCGGTCCTTCGCACGACTTGCATCGAACTCGTTTTGAGTTCAAATATTCTGACTCGGTCATTGAAAGTTGATTCTGTTCCGAAATTAGCGAAGAACAACTCGTATTTCCATTAGCTGGTGTAATACAATGAGGACAAAAAACATGAATTACTTTACTATAAAATCGTTTCAAATCAAAACCTCTTGCTTTTGACACTTCATAATAACTCAAGTTCTTAATGTCATCTGGAACTAGATGTTCAATCATTTTTTATAGGTTATAATTATTTATTTCTACACTAGGAATTAAGTTCTCACGACTATCGTAGTCTTTGGCTAACCTGCAAGTATTTAAAGTTTTGAATGCACAGCGCTCTCAAGTTTTATGACAGCCGCCAAAAAATTGGCATATGGCGGTGCTTTAGCCGAGGTCTAAGCGCCTCTTTTTCCGGCATCACTCCTTAATTATGTTTGCATTGAACGAAAATTATTTAAAAATCGAGAAAATCATCTAGTGAATCTTCGTCAACGATCCAACCATCCAGATCTTCATCTTTTAAAAAATCCATGCCTTCTGCTACTTCATGAAGACTATATTCAATTTCCGAAGAATTCAGTATTTCAACAATACCATAAACTTTTTCCGCTATCTCTTCATGATCATTATAGTACAACGGATACTCTACAAGTCTAGATTGATCTTTTAATCTTCCTTTCACTTCTATTAATGGAAGGCCCATGACGTTTTTTAATTGCATCAATTCTCTAGCTTGCACATCATTAACTTCCTTTATATATATAAGTATTTTAACCATTTTTCAAATCATTCATTTCAGAAAATAATAGCCTTCTAAGAAAGCTGTTTACTCCTTCAAGCTTACAATATTATCAGACTTTATCGCTATGCTCGTTAAAGATTTTTCTATTCTAGAATGATAGTAATTCACCTCATTATCAATTGCATAAGTTTAATTAATATCGTTTGACAATGTCATCATCTAATCATACTTAGTTACTTCTGGGAAGAAACTAAATCGCTCGCTTTTTTATATTTTAAACTTCCTAATTGTTCTTCTAGCTGAATAGATAGCGTCTTGGCTTTCTAGTTCTGTAAGTGAACTTTTCAGAATCGATATACAACTATTACTTCCAACCTCAAATAATGAATCCGCAGCATATTGAATACCATAGTCATCGTAAGCATTCTCGATAACGTCGATTAGAACGCTCTCCGCCTCATTTTTGTGATTACTTGTTAAACCTAAGAGACGAATAGCAGTATTTCGAACCATTTCATCTTGATCATCAACCCAATATGTTATTCCTGAAATTTGTTCTTGATAATTCAACCCGGTTTCAAATGTAGATGACATCATTTGGTATAGAATATCACGATCAAATTCTTTAATCGCTTCGCCACTCAAAAAACGAATCATTAAGTTGGTTGTTGAGGCATCTTCTGTATTAATTCCGATTGATCTTAAAATAATGAATATCGCAGCAATCTTTTTTTGACTCGATTCGACGAACAGTAATTTTTGTAAATCATCTAAAACATCGATTTCACGAATATTTTCAACCTCACGATGTGCCATCCAAGAAATTGACTGACTTCCTACGATGACCTCGTGATCTTTAACACCCAAAAGCCTTTCAATTAAATCTACTAAGTACTCTTTGTCAACTGCCATTTATATTATTTCGAATTAATCTTCTCTAAAAAATCCGCTTCATCAAAATCGGCCTTTTTTACATCCTTAACGTAACACACGAAATCATTCTCATTAATTGGAAAGTAGTCCGTATCATCACTTCTTGTGAATGTAACTCTGGGGTTATCTATGCCAATCTCAACATGTTTTATTAAAGCATGAAATTGTTGGAATGATTTTGATTTAAGTAAAACAATTGTCTTTACACCTAAAATCTTATAACCATTTAGATCCTTTTCCATTTGACTTATTTTTTTCGCCATACTATTATTTTGACTAAATGTAAATAGAGTTTTTAGACGTTGTTCAATCAATCTTTTTTCAACATTAATATCATTAATGTTGAATGAGTTTCAGCTTTTTTCTTTGTTTAAACAGTTCTCACTTGCTGAACGTCCGAAATATTCTTTACGTAAGTAGTATAAGTTTCTTCATCTACAGGAAACTCTCTTTCTAAAGAAAGTCTTTTTAAGATTACTTTCGTATCATCCTCATCATATAAAAAAACCATTACTTCTGCTTGAAAAACTGGTATATTCTTTTTTTTCATTATAATTTCAACATTACGATTTTTAAGTTTAAACATATTCAATCGCATTCTTATTTTATCAACTGCCATGTATTAAGAGTTTAGTTAAAATTAGGGGGGGG
>NVXP01000125.1 GCA_002733985.1 Fluviicola sp.
CTTGGCAATAAAGAGATTGCAAAGATGGCAGCGGAACAATCTGCTATTCGCAAGCGATTAGAACAACTTCGTCGCGAATTAAATAAAGGAGGAAAGGGTGAAGGAAATAAGTTGTCTCCGTTGATTAAACAACTAGCAGAACAAGAGAGAGATTTGGTGAATAAGCGACTTGGAAACAACATGGTGAAACGCCAACAAGACATCCTAACACGTTTGCTAGAAAGTGATAAAGCTACCCGTGAACGTGGGCTTGATGAGAAAAGAGAATCTAAGTCAGGAAAAAACGAGAATAATGGTAACCTAATTAGGTTTGATCAGTATAACAAAGAGAAGTTGAAGCAAATTGAGCTCCTCCGTTCTGTTGATCCTGCATATAGGAAGTATTACAAGGACAGAGCGAATGAGTATTTCAACCGTATGTTGTAATGAATACCATAGCATGAAAGAAGGATACGTACTTGTGAATGAATTATCAATCCCGTCTAGTTTTAGCTCTATAAACCAGGTCGAATTGTTGATTGATGAAGTTTGTGAGAAGTTACAAGTGAAGGAAGATTATTATGGAAACGTGTTGATCGCAGTAACTGAAGCGGTGAACAACGCGATCATCCATGGAAACAAAATGAAGTCTGAGTTGACTGTGGATGTCCACGTTAGCGATAAAGAAACAGATTTTTGTTTCAAGGTGAAGGATGGTGGTGATGGTTTTGATTATAAAAACTTACCCGATCCAACAGCTCCTGAGAATTTAGAAAAAGAGAATGGACGTGGTATATACCTAATGCGTTCGTTAGCTGAGTCTGTAGAGTTTACTGATTCTGGTAGAAGCGTTAGTATATATTTCTCTAAGAAATAATGATAGAAATCTATTTTGAGGATACTGAAGTTCTGGACGTGAGTYCGGAATTTTTTGTTTCATGGTTGTCTCTTGTGGCGAAAGAAGAAGGRTTTACTCTGGGTGATGTTACTTTGGTTTTTTGTTCGGATGCGTAYTTATTGGAGATGAATAAGAAGCATTTGGATCATGATTATTTCACTGATATTATAACGTTTGATTATACKGARRRTGAAGTGTTGTCTGGTGATTTRTTTATCTCWRTTGAYACRGTAAAGGATAATGCAATKGAKAATAAGGTAATGTTCCACGTGGAACTTAAYCGAGTGGTTGGACATGGTGTGTTGCATTTGATAGGGTATAATGATAAGACTGATTCCGAGCAAAAGGAGATGAGTAAAAAAGAGGAGTGGGCTTTAGGTTTAATTGTTCCACGTGAAACATCGTCCTAGCTAAAAGTGTTGTAATTTTGCGGTGCGATGAATAAATGAATTGTTCCACGTGAAACAATGAGTAGATGTTGAGAGAATATGATGTGATTGTAGTGGGTGCAGGACACGCTGGTTGTGAAGCTGCGAATGCAGCGGCAAAACTGGGTTGTTCGACCTTGTTGATTACAATGAATATGAATACGATTGCCCAGATGAGTTGTAATCCCGCAATGGGAGGTGTGGCGAAAGGGCAAATCGTTCGAGAAATTGATGCGCTAGGCGGTGCGTCCGGAATAATAAGTGATTTGAGTGCTATTCAGTTCCGAATGCTTAATCTTTCAAAAGGGCCCGCTATGTGGTCACCAAGAGTTCAAAGTGATCGGATGCGTTTCGCTGAAGAGTGGCGCTTGATGCTGGAGAGAAATCCTGGTGTTGATTTTTGGCAAGACATGTGCACAGGGTTGATCACCAAGAATGAAAAGATCGTTGGAGTCAAGACTTCAATTGGGCTTGAGATCAAAGGGAAATCTGTTATTTTGACAAATGGAACCTTTCTAAATGGTTTGATTCACTTGGGTGAAAAGCAATTTGGAGGAGGTCGAGCAGGGGAGAGATCGTCTACAGGGATTACAGAAGAGCTTCGTGAACTTGGGTTTGAAACAGGCCGAATGAAGACAGGAACGCCTCCACGTGTAGATGGTAGATCCTTAGATTATTCTAAAATGGAAGAGCAATCCGGAGATGAAAACCCTTCGAAGTTTAGTTTTTCTGACACGAAACCTCTCACAGAACAACGATCATGTCATATCACATACACCAACCCAGAAACACACGAGTTACTAAAGGAAGGTTTCGACCGTTCTCCAATGTTCAATGGTGCAATTAAAAGTGCAGGACCGAGATATTGTCCAAGTATTGAGGATAAAATTAATCGCTTTGCAGATCGTGACCGTCATCAAATATTTGTAGAACCTGAAGGGTGGAATACTGTTGAGATCTATGTGAATGGATTCAGTACGTCATTGCCAGAGGATGTTCAAGATAAAGCAATGAAAGCAATTCCTGGATTTGAGAATGCTAAGATGTTCCGACCAGGATATGCAATTGAATACGATTACTTTCCACCGACACAGTTAATGCATACACTAGAAACAAAGCGAATCGAAGGTTTGTACTTCGCTGGACAAATTAACGGAACGACTGGATATGAAGAAGCAGCTTGTCAAGGTTTAATGGCTGGAATCAATGCTGCACGAAAAGTAAAAGAACAAGAAGCATTCATTCTTACAAGAAGTGAAGCATATATCGGTGTATTGATAGATGACCTAATTACCAAAGGAACAGATGAACCTTATCGAATGTTTACGAGCCGTGCGGAGTATAGAATTCTCTTACGTCAGGATAATGCAGATTTAAGATTGACTCCACTTGGTCATGCTCTTGGTTTAACATCTGACGAAGCATTGAGAAAAATGGAAGCAAAATCCAAGGGAACGGATCGACTGAAACTACTGCTAAGTAGAGAAGGTGTTGTTCCTGCTGCTGCAAATCCAGTTTTAGAGCGTTTAGAAAGTTCTCCAATTAATCAACAAGTAAAATTGAGCTCATTGATAACGCGCCCAGGGATTACAATGAAAGAAATCCGTGAGATGAATGGAAGTGATAATGATCTTGCCGTTGGTTTAATGGAAGAGGATGAAGATGTGATCATGCAAGCTGAAATTCAAATGAAGTACGATGGTTATATTTCTAGAGAAAGAGATGTAGCTAACAAAATGGATCGACTCGAAGGAGTGAAGATCCCATCAGATATGGATTTCTCGAACTTATCTAGTCTCAGTACTGAAGCAAAAAATAAGCTAAAAGATATTCAGCCAGCTACTATTGGACAAGCTTCGAGAATTAGTGGTGTATCTCCAAGTGATGTTTCTGTTCTACTCGTATTCTTAGGAAGGTAATTCAGTAGTTATCACAATTCAAGCAGTGGTCATTTTCTTGCTTCCTATTCGTTGTACTTGGCACGGACGCCCAGTTTTATCTGGACTTATTCTCGTAGAGTTTCTGCTTTTTTCCTATTCTTAGAATGATAATTATCACAATTCAAACGGTGGTATTTTACTTGTTCTCTATCTGCTGTGCTTGGTGCGGACACCTTATTTCTTATAATAAGATTGATTCTGTTTTTTACCAGAACCTATTCTCGTAGAATTTTGTGTGCCGTTTCTGTTCTACTCGTATTCTTAGGAAGGTAATTGAGTTGTTCTCATAATTCGAGCGGTCATTTTCTTGTTCCCTATTGGTTGTGCTTGGTTCGGTCATCCTGTTTTTTATGACATTCTTGATTCTGTTTTGCCCGAACTTATTGTCTTAGAGTTTTTGTTTGCCGTTTCTGTTCTACTTGTATTCTTAGGAAGGTAGTTTATTTGTACTCATAATTCGAGCGTTCATTTTCTTGTTCCCTATTTGTTGCGCTTGGGGCGGACATTCTAGTTTTACTATATCCTTGATTTTGTTTTACCTGAGCTTATTCTTGTTGAGTTTTTTGCGTGCGGTTTCTGTTCACTATGTTTTCTTCGGATGGTAACTCGGTAGGTGTAATAGATAAATCGTCCGGGATATAATTTTGATATGAAGTAATGGAATCAAACAATAGTCCTTTATTTGTTTTCCTATCCATTTGGCTTGGTACGGATGTCTTGTTTCTAGAAAACAATAGCTTCTAAATTTTTGACGAAAATCTATAAACAGAGTGATTTTGATCATTCAATTCGATTTTTTTAGGTCCATTTCTTATAAATCGACCATTTTCAATACGATTTTCGATTTTAAAGCGATTTAAGACATGGTCCTRTTGGGAAATGTCCGAACATGTTGGGGTGTTGGCGTTCGTTAAATGCAGAGAAGCACTTTTTTAGTGTGTTTGGGTGTTGTAAACCAGTTGATTACAGTAAAAATGTCACTTTTGGTTGATTTTGGGCCTAATTCATGACAGGATCGATCCAATCGCCATGTTCACGGATCAAATCGATTAAGGCATCGACCGCTTCACTTTCGTCGACATTTTTTCGAACGACTTCTTTTTCCTTGTACAAATGAATTTTTCCAGGTCGCGTTCCAACATATCCATAATCGGCATCAGCCATTTCTCCAGGTCCATTTACAATGCAACCCATAATTCCAATTTTCAAACCTTTGAGATGTGATGTTCGAGCTCGTATTTTAGCTGTTGTTTCTTGAAGGTCGAATAAAGTACGACCACATGATGGACATGAGATGTACTCTGTTTTAGAAATACGTGTTCTGGTCGCCTGTAGAATTCCAAACGAGCTTGAGTTAATTAAYCGAACAGGTACGTTGCCATGAAGCCAAATACCGTCTCCAAAACCGTCAATAAAACTTGACCCTAAATCAGATGAAGACCACAATTGGAAGGTGTCTGGATCTGTGGTTAAGTGATTTGTAGAAAGGATAACAGGGTTTTTAATTTCTTTATTCGCTAAAATCAAACGAATATTACGAAATAACTGTGTTATGTTGGAGTATTCACTTTCAAGAATAACGATTGCATTTGGATAGTTGAGGAGATAATCGACATCTAAATCTTCAGCAGAATGTTTCACGAGAAATGGATCTTCCTTTTGGAAATCGGTACAATCTGATTTTTTAATTAATGGTAAATGGCCATCCTTTCCTTGGTGCTTTTGCTTCCAACTAGCGTAATCTGAAAGAACAATGAGCGTCCCTGGTGTTTCGAAAGGTAGAGTTTGCTTGCCTATGTAAACAATGTCAGCGGCGCTATCAGTAATGTTCCACTTATCAAGAGGAACGGAATAATTGTAGCCAAATCCAAAGAAGTGAGAGGGTTTAATAGTCCCTACCTTACTTAAATCAGCAACTACAACAGGAACTTGATGTCCTCCAAGCTTTGACACCTCGCTTGTTTCGCGACGAGTGTGAGAGTATGGATCATAAGATAAAGTTGTTTCTGCGTTTTTGATAGGATAAACAGTGCGAAGATCGTCGTGCTTTTTAAGTAATTGCTGAGCAACGGGAATTTCAGCTTCTGGAGCTTCGGTTAGGGACACCCGAATCGTATCTCCCAATCCATCTTCCAATAGTGCACCAATCCCAACAGCAGACTTAATGCGTCCATCTTCCCCGTCTCCTGCTTCAGTTACACCCAAATGAAGAGGATAGTCCATATTGCCGGCTTTCATAGTTGCGACAAGCAGACGGTAAGCCTGTACCATTACAAGGGTATTACTTGCTTTCATCGAAAGAACGATGTCGTGGTAATCATTTTTTCTACAGATACGCAGGAATTCCATGGCCGATTCAACCATGCCTTCAGGAGTATCTCCATATTTACTAAGAATCCGATCGGAAAGCGAACCATGATTGGTCCCGATTCGCATAGCAGTTCTGTTTTCTTTACAGATTAGAACTAATGGCGTGAATTTTTTCTCAATTCTATCCAATTCTGCTTGGTAGGACTCATCGGTGTATTCTATCTCTTCGAATTTCTTCTTATCGGCATAGTTTCCTGGGTTAACTCGAACCTTTTCTACAATTCTTGCCGCAATTTCTGCTGCGTTTGGTGTAAAATGAATATCAGCAACAAGTGGAGCGGTATATCCTTGTGCGTTTAGCTCGTGCTTAATCGCGCGTAAATTTTCGGCTTCCTTTTTACTAGGAGCAGTTAGTCGAACAATTTCACAACCCACGTCGATCATGCGTTTTGACTGATCTACGGAACCTTGCGTATCCATTGTGTCGGTTGTTGTCATCGACTGAATGCGAATGGGTGAATTCCCGCCTAGGCCTAGCTTCCCAATCTTTACAAGCCTTGTTGGAAATCGTTTTTTAACGAGGAAGTTCTCACAATACGGCGGTAAATTTTGATTTGACATTGTTCAATGTTTATTGGGTAATAATCACAGCAAAAGTACATAAATCAGCTATGAAAATTTGAGATGGGATTTTCAGGTTCTTCCCAAAAAAGAATAAATTACCGCATATAGCCAAAACTATCGGATTAAATAGCCATACCTTTGCATTTCCTTATTAGAAATATAAAATTATGGAACCAACACAAGTAAAATTCACGAGTTCAGAACAAGGAGCTTTTTATAAAGTACTTAGAAAGCGGGTTAACCAATACTTCAAGGATAATAATATTTCGCGCCATGCAAATGTGCAGATGGTACTTAAAACCATCTTTATGGTTGCGTTGTATATTGTACCTTTCATTCTTATGCTCACTTTTTTCGAATCAACTGGAATAATATTGTTGATGTGGATATTAATGGGACTTGGAATGGCAGGAATTGGACTTTCTGTGATGCACGATGCCAACCACAACGCATATTCTAAAAATCAGCTGGTCAATACGATCATGAGTAAGTTGTTACTTCCAATTGGCGGAAGCCCTGTCAACTGGAGAATTCAACACAATGTTCTTCACCACACTTACACGAATGTTTCAGGAATGGATGAAGACATCGATGCAGGTGTATTGATGCGTTTTTCTCCGAGTCAGAAAAGAAGAAAAGGACATAGATTTCAACATATTTATGCTTGGTTTTTGTACGGGTTTATGACAATTATGTGGTTTTCCACAAAGGATTTCGTACAATTAGAACGCTACAAAAAGAAGGATTTATTGAAAACGCAAGATGTAACATATCGTTTCATGTTGATTTCGATTATCTGCACGAAGCTTTTCTATGTTGGAACATTCTTCGTACTTCCATTGATTTTCTCATCGCTACCATGGTACGGAGTAGTTGGAGGATACTTCTTGATGCACTTCATTGCAGGGGTGACACTTGGAATTATTTTCCAACCAGCACACGTTATTCCTTCATCTAACTTTCCTGTTCCAGATAAAACAGGGAACATCGAAACGGATTGGGCTGTTAGTCAGCTAATGAATACAGCGAATTTTGCCCAAAAATCTAGATGGTTTTCATGGTATGTTGGAGGATTGAACTTCCAAGTTGAACACCATCTTTTCCCGAACATCTGTCACATACACTACCGAAAAATATCGCATATCGTTCGCGATACAGCATTTGAATATAACTTGCCTTATTATTCGTACAAGACCTTTGCTGATGCCTTATTAGAACACGGTAGAATGCTCAAACGTTTGGGTCAGAAGGGTGTTATACCTGAACCAGTTGAGGTTGAATAATGGATATAGAATCGTTACGTGAATATTGTTTGAGCAAATCGGGAGTGTCAGAAGGGTTTCCTTTTGACTCAAACACCCTGGTGTTTAAAGTGATGGGCAAGATCTTTGTCCTCACTAATCTTGATTTGTTTCAGTCTTTAAATCTGAAATGTGACCCTGAATATGCCATTGAGCTACGTGAAACATTCCAAGGTGTAAAACCAGGATATCACATGAACAAGAAGCATTGGAATACAGTGTCAACAAAGTCAGATGTTCCGGATAAATTAATTCAGGAATTAGTCGATCATTCATACGACCGAGTGGTTAAATCACTTACAAAACGTTTACGAGATGGGCTGTAGAGTAGATAAGTATGCCTGGAGTGTACGCTTGGCTAAAACGCGTTCACAATCAACTGAGGCTATCTCCAAAGGGAGAATTCGGTTGAATAATCAACATGTTAAGCCTGCAAGGGATGTTAAGTTGGGCGACACCATTCAGGTCATTCGTCATACCACGACCTTTTCATATAAAGTAATTCAACTACTAGGAAAGCGGGTAGGAGCGAAATTGGTTCCAGATTACTTAATAGATATCACATCTGATGAGGAACGCGAAAAACTCAAGGTGTATCAAGCTGCTCAAAGTGTATACCGAGAACATGGAACCGGAAAACCGACTAAAAAGGACCGTCGTGAGCTCGATGTTTTCCTCGATGATTGGTTTGAGGAGTAGATTAGTGCGTTAAAAATCAGTGTAGTATCTTTTATTTTGAATTCAGTTGTAACTTTTGTTAGGCTAGTAGGTCTTACTATCAAAATAGAAAACATGAAAGCACTATACGCATTAATAGCATTATTTTTCCTCGGGTTTGTTTCGTATGCTCAAGAAGAAGTTCCAGAACCACCAGCACCACCGGCACCAACAGAACCAACAGCACCACCTTCTGTACCTGAGATTGATACCATGAAGATGAAGTTTGGTAAAACGCAAGTTCTGGTAATTAGTAATTCGGATGAAGGAACAAAAGATGTTGATATCGATATTGATTCAGAAGATGAACCAAGAGAGGAATCCAGAAAAAGCGAAGCTCACTGGGCCGGAATAGATTTCGGATTTTCGATATTGTTAGATGAAAATCGTGAAAACAACTTCTCTGATCACCCGTATTGGAATAATGACGCAGCGAAATCTCAAGTATGGAACTTAAACCTCTTCGAACACAAGTTTAACTTCGGTACACCGTATGTTGGTTTAACAACTGGATTGGGCTTTAGCTTTACCTCTGTTGCATTTAAGAACAATTATCTTATCCAATCTACTGCAGACTCAGTTTACGCTGTTGTCGACACTGTACACAACTATTCGAAGAATAAATTGAAGGCTTCATACTTAACAATTCCATTAATGCTTGAGTTTAATACAAGCGCAGATGAAGATAAAAGCTTTTACTTAGCAGCAGGAGTTATTGGTGGTGTGCGTTTGACATCTAAAACAAAGCGTCAAGGAGAATTTGATGGAAAAGAATTTAAAGAGAAAGTGAAGGGACCATTTAACTTGAATCCATTCAAATTAGATGCAGCAGTTCGCCTCGGTTACGCTGATTGGGGAGTGTTCGCTAACTATAGCTTGCTTCCACTTTTTGATCAGGGAAAAACAGTTGATCTGTACCCATTAACGTTTGGTTTATCGCTCAATTTTTAATTTAATCACGAGCAAAATGAAGGCCTGAGTTTCGACTCGGGCTTTTTTGGTTTTAGGAATTACTGCCCAGAGTGGATACGATCTAACGAAAACAACCTTCTATTCCTAAGAAACTATGGTTTCTGGATAAACCCACATCTTGTTTATACGTCTCTATAATAAGTAATTAGGAAACTTGAAATTACTTTTCACTAGCAATTAAAAATATTCAGGATTATGCAAACGCCTCTTCTATCGACTTAAGTGGAAATGAACCGGGAATTTACCTCATTCGAATTGAAACAGAAAAAGGTCAGGTTATCCGACGAATAGTATTGGAATAAATAGGTCAAAAAAAGGGAGAACAAATCGTCCTCCCTTTCAAATTCGTTTAGTTAAATCTACAGATCAATCAATCCATAACGGAAACGTTTACCGCCATTGTTCATTGCTGCTCGAAGTACGAGCGTTCCATCTATAGCAAAGAAGAAACGGGCCGACATACTCATCGGGAAAACCGCACTATCATGCATATTGAAAAGGGGTAATCCGAACTTACGATTTCCATAAGCCATAGAACCATCTTCCTCAATTACGTGCATAAATGTACCATGCGAAGTCTTTTCATTGAAGGCCTTATTTTTTACGTAGCGCGTTCCATCTGGTTCTGTCCAATTTGCTGCAGGAATAGATGGAATTGACAATTTAGTGTTGTTCCAAAGCAAGAACAAGCGATTTCCATTCAAGTGGTAAACGAATGAACCATATTCATCCCAATCACTCGAATTGGTTGTTTTTTGATCTTTATCGAAGAACTGCGACCAAAGCATTTCGCCTGATGTAGGGTTCAATGCAACTGTCAAAATACCTCCATAAGTCCAAGTATACTTGTATCCAGTGGGCTGAACTCCAGGAACAATATCCTTGTCTCTTCTCATCTTTTCAAGTAACACAATGATATTTCCATCTTCACGGAAAAGCACATCTTTCAAATTGAAATTATTTAAGAAAGGGTCTTTTTTTCCTGCTAATCGTTCTCCTCCAACTTGAGTTAAAACTGAAGCGTCCCAATTTGCTTGTCTCACAGTTTGAATTTTCATGTCCGTATCGAACTTCGCGAACCAGCTACCGTGTACACGTTTTTCTGACACAGCACCTTTATTCGTAATCGTTGCATATGCGATAAGTTCATCAGCAGCGTTGAAACGGAGCTCATAGTCTTCCATTTCACGACCGTCGAGCTGTAGATCCGAGTTTTCTACCATGTCACCGCTTGTTCCAAGGGTGTAAATCGAGTAGTTCCAAACAGATTTTATGCGTGTTCTCTTGAAAAGCATCGCAATACCTTTGTTGTTCACAATGATTTCATTGTTGTAGTACTTTTTGGAAGGCCAAGTTGTTTCCTTCTCATGCGACCACAACATTTTCATACCATCTACTTCGAAACAAGAGATTCTGAAATTTTCATTTGTCTTTTTGACACCAGGCAATTGCGATAGAACAATCAACTTAGAACCATCCTGTGAGAATGAAACCTCATGTTTCCCTCGGTTCATCAATTTTTTAGCGTTGATGATATCCAATTCCGCAATTTCTGTCATTTTACCATCCAGAGAAAGTTCTTTCACTGCTAGGGTATTGTGACCGTAATCTTTGAACCAGTGTTCAATGAACGCGTAAATTTTACCATTCGAAACTTGAATGTCAACAATGTCATATGAATCACCCATCACTCCGCCCAAATGCTCAACGCGTTTTGTTGCAACAAGTTTCAGATCATTACTGTATTGTTCGATCCAGTAGGTTTTCACCAATCCTGTTCCCGTTTTACTACGTAAGACTGCAAATCCCTCATCGCCCAAACTCAGTAATTGATCAATTTGACGATCCAAATGTTCGTTTGTACAAGGCTCACCCCAGTTATACACAGGTTCCTGAGCCCATAGAAAATGGCCCATGCTTAAAGCAAGGACCATTAGTGTTTTAGATAAAATATTCATCTTAATTTTCACAATTTTCGTTATACTCTTCAATCACAGCGTACATGCTAAGAGCTTTGTAACCTTTTTCTTTGTTGGCTACTTTTTCAGCCAATTCAGGTTGGTCACCAATCCACTCGGGCATGTCTTTTGCAAAACCAAGACCCATTTTAGCGATTGTTTGAGGTTTTTCATCTCCATCCTTTACGAACAAGGTCGTTGATGGGTATTGACGCTCTTCGAACTCTGCTTGGGTTTCACTACTTGTTTTACGGAGTGTTGAAATATCATCAGCCTTATTGTACCAAACGTATTGTTTAATGCAGCCGTCCACAACGAGCAGGTTTCCGCGAACAGGCTTTGAGAGTAAACCACCCGAATAATGAATTACATGGTATACTTTGTCGGCTACCTTGTATTCTGTTAAATCTTGTGACTTATATTTAACCTTCGATTTTTTGTCGTTCTTATCCGTGTAAAAAAGAATGTTAGTCTGAAGCGAAACGCGATTTCGATACTTAATGAATCCTTCGGTTTTGTTTCCATCGGCATCGATAACATAACCAGGGTAGAGAGTTCCGTATTTGTAAACATCGGTGCTCCAATCTTGAGCCACCATAATAAACGCAGACAGCATAAACGCTGAAAACAGTAGTGATTTTAGTTTCATAATGTGTTTGTTTTGCTTCAAAGTACAAACAAATGAATGAAAGGTTCAATCGGTAAATGAGGTTTAACAAAAAAGTAAGAATTAGAATTCGCCTTTTTGCGCTTTCATTTCACGATCAACAGTTTCCAATTCAGTGAAAAATTCCTCACCGTATTTTCTAATCAATGGCTCTTTCAAAAATCGAAAAACAGGCACATCCAATTTGTCCCCACAGGCACATGCCGGCTTACAAATTTCCCATTGATCGTAATTAATTGCCTCGAATTTTTCAAATTTCTTGGTGCGAATCGGGTATAAATGGCAGGAAATAGGTTTTTTGAAATCAATTTTCCCTTCCTGGTGGGCTTTTTCAATTGAACATTTCGTAATTCCTTGTTCATCGAAAAACACAAATGCGCATTCTTTGTCATTGAGTAAGGTTGTCACTGCGTCATTCTCTTGATCGATGTAAAACACGCCACTTTTCTCAACTGCACGAATGCCTTCTTCACGCATGTACGGTTTGATCGCTTCAATGCTTTCTTCGAGAATGTCAATTTCTTCGAGTGTAACAGGAGCACCTGAATCGCCTTCTATGCAGCACGCACCTTTGCATGCGCTCAAGTCGCACACGAATTTCCGATCAAAAATCTGTGTAGAAATAATTTTGTCCTTAACCTCAATGAGCATATTAAAAGAGTTTTGACAAAGGTCTGAAAAGAAAATGAGAAAGTAATAAGATAGCTTGAGGTTGATAGTAGAAAAGGATTGAACTTTATACCAAAAAGGGTAGAAAAAACTCGATCCAAACTACTTTTTAAAGTAAACTTCCTTTGAGAAATAAATAAAATCACTGAAATACCTGACAGGTCAAGGACACGAAGAGTATAAA
>NVXP01000126.1 GCA_002733985.1 Fluviicola sp.
CATTCTTGATTTCAGAATTTTTCTTCTCAACTTCTCGCTTTTGCTTACGAAACCGCAAGAGAATAAATAACATCAGTAGCACAAATAAAAGACTGATAATAAATGAGGCCGTATACCATCGAGATCGAGATTTTTCCTGGGTTAAGATTAATTTTTGCTCTCTGATTGTTGCTTTTTGTTTCTCGTCTTCAAACCTTGATTCGTTCAGGTTGAGGTCCACCAAAGCTTGGTCGGTATTCATCTTTTTATTGACTTTCATTAGTTGCGTAAGGTGATACGCTAGAGAGTCGGAATTTTTCACCTTCTTAAAATAAATGGTATAAAAATGATGAACACGTTCTTTAAGTATTAGGGGTGCTTCTTTGCTAAGAAACAGTGGTTTAGTAGAATCCATGTATTGTTTAGCAAGATCAAATTGATCGAGTTTTACATATACAGACCCTATTCTTAACTGTTCTTGACCAGTGATCCAAGGGTTATTCAGAAAGTAGGTGTTTTCTAGAGACAATTTTATATATGTTAGCTCTTCTTCTGCAGATACAGCGAGATCTGCTCGAATATGGTATGAAAGAAAAAGGTTAACCGACTCAGGGTTCCCCATTTTTTTTGCTAACTCCCCATAGTAAATGCCCTTATTCGCGAACCCAATTGCTCTTTTTTTTTGCTTTTCTGATTTCCAAATGAGGTAACCGTTATCATCAAATACTCTAGGGCTCTCGGAATCTGCCCTCATTGTATAATAAAGATTAGCATTTTGAGGAGTTAAAACATGAGCCAAAATAGGGTGGGCACGTTCAAACCATTTAACAGCATATTTTCTCTGATCAGCATCTATATAGAGGTCAGCAATTTGAATACATAAATCCAATTCCATTTGCTTGTCACCGTTTTCTTTTGAAAGATCAATCGCACGTAGAAGGGGATTTAGAGACGAGTCATAATTTTCTTCACCAATAATATTGGAAGAGCCATATGCGAATAGGAAAAGCCGGTGTATATAACTGTTTTTAAATTTTTTTGTAGCTTCTACTTCTTTTATTAATTCCTCTTGTTTGCTTTCAAGCCCCAATCCATCCATAGAAGTTAGAACCGTTAAAAATTCCAAACAATGCCAGTTATAATCGTTGGGATTTAATTCAAGAGAATCTCTAAGAAATGTAACACGTGCTAACAATTTCTGGTTATCGTTTAGGTCATCATCAGTGATTAATTGCGCAAACCCTGTTTTTTTAAGAATGTATTTAAGTTGGAAGGAAGTTTGAGTTTGTGAAAAGAACGAAAGCAACAAAATCGAAGAAAGTATGCTAAAAGATTTTACAGAATCAGTAAAATTCAAAAAAACAGCACGGTTGGATTTACCACATTTCATAAACATGATGTAAAATTGGCTATTTCTTTCAAGGTGAAAACTACGCTTCAGAACAATAAGCCGTGATTTAGAACACACTTGATTGTTGTATTAAATAACTTCTACTAAAATTCCTGTAATTAACAACTCAATCTGTAAATCTTATACAAGAAGCTCTTTAAGACGTACAATTAATTAAGTACCTTTATCCCAAAGTAATGAACTATGGGTTGTACCAGTTGCGGCAGTGGAGGAGGAACTCCAGGCGGATGTAAGAATAATGGTACTTGTAGTTCTGGCGGATGTAATAAATTAGAGGTGTACGATTGGTTGGCGAATATGGAACAACCAAATGGTCAATCACCTTATGATATAATTGAGGTTCGGTTTAAAAATAGCCGAAAAGGATTTTACAGAAACACAAAAAACATTTCCTTACAAGTAGGGGATGTGATTGTGGTAGAAGGAGGTCCAGGAAAAGACATTGGTGTCGTATCAGTTGTCGGTGAACTCGCCAGAATACAAGTCAGAAAAAAAGCTCCAGGCTTTAAGCCAATGGAAGCGAAGCGATTAATTGGAATCGCGGAGCAAGAAGATATTGATCGTTGGATTGAAGCACGATCACTTGAAAAAGAAGCTATTTACCAAGCTCGAACGCTTGCTGTGAACTTGAAATTGGAAATGAAAATTTCTGATGTTGAGTATCAGGGTGATCTTTCAAAAGCAGTTTTCTTTTATACTGCAGAAGGTCGCGTAGATTTTCGTCAGTTGATCAAGGACATGGCCGACGTATTCAAAGTACGCATCGAAATGCGTCAAATTGGTGCCCGTCAAGAGGCTGCCCGCTTAGGTGGAATTGGTTCTTGTGGTCGTGAGCTTTGTTGTTCGACATGGTTAACAGATTTTAGATCCGTTTCGACATCAGCGGCACGTTATCAACAACTTTCATTGAACCCACAGAAATTAGCGGGACAATGTGGAAAGTTGAAGTGTTGTTTGAACTACGAGCTAGATATGTATCTAGATGCAATTAAAGCTTTTCCAAAAGGAGATAATAAATTGCGTACAGATAAAGGGTCAGCAATTCACATAAAAACGGATGTCTTTAAGCAGGAAATGTGGTACGCTTATGAAGGTGAGTTCGGAAGTGGAGGATTAATTCCTTTGCATCCAGATCGCGTTCGTGAAATCCTTCGTATGAACAAGGATGGTAAAAAACCTGCTGATTTAAAGGATTACGTTGATATCGTTGAGGTAGAAGTTGAGCCAGATTACGAAAATGCAATGGGGCAAGACAGCTTAAATCGCTTCGAGCACATTTTCAAGAAGAAACGAAAAGGAGGAAACAAGCCAAGTAACCGAAATCGGAATAAGAAAAAGGGCTCTGGTGATCAAAACACGGGGAATCCACAGGCGAAGGCAAATCCAAACCAACAACCGAAAGGGGAAGGAGGAACAACTGCTGCTCCAGCCAAGAAAAAACAACAACGTTCTCGTCCACCGAGAAATCAAGGTCCAAAACCAGCTAAGGAGAATTCAAATGCTCCAAAAGCAGAAGGAACGAAGCCGAATAACCCGAACAAAAGACGAAACAACAATAACAGACGAAAAAAACCGAATAATTCCGGTGATAATGCAGATAAGAAATAGGATACTGATCATTTTGTTGAGTGCAATACTCTTCTCGTGTGCGGAACAACCAATTTACGAGAAGGTTGTTGCATTTGAGGACCGTGAATGGAAATTGGATGTCAAACCAAGCTATTCATTCGAAGTGAAGGACATTACAAAAGAATATGATTTTATTCTTTCACTTCGCACATCAACAGATTATCAATACAGTAATTTGTGGATATTCATGAAAACAATCACGCCTGACGGAACGATTGCTCGTGAACCTTTCGAAATTGTGATCACACATGATGATGGTTCATGGGTGGGTGAAAAATCAGGATCAGTTGTTACGACGCCACTTTATTTCAGAAGTAGAAAATTGCCAAAAAAAGGAAAATACACCTTCATTATTGAGCAAGGAATTACACAGTCGAAAGTGGACCAAGTGCATGACTTGACATTTCGCGTAGAGGAAACTAAGAACGAAAAATAGTTACGAAATCAGATAGGATTCTTTGAAATAGTCCAAGAACTTGACCGTCAGTTCTTGTTCATTTTGAAACCGCGCAATACCTTGAATTTTACTGTTCCATTGCTCAACTTTGTGAAGCTCATCGTCGTCAATCATGTCCGAAGAGTAAAACTTGACCTCTAAGCACTTTGACATTGGTTTTGCCACTAAAAACGTCTTATTTCGAACGAAAACGATACAGTTTTTTGTCGCGCTTATTTCAACTTCCTCCCATTCAGAAAAGTGTTGATACAGTCGGTCAAATACCAACACTATTTCGTCGGTTTTGTCCAAAAACAAATCATCAATTGCTACTTCTTTACAATAGTGCGAAGCATTAATGCTTCGCAATACTCGGTTACAGTTTGGACAGATATGCTTTTCTTTCATCACCAAAAAGTGTTGAACTTTTTCACAAGCTGCTAACTTATGGTCAATTATAAAGAGTGTTAACTATAACTTATATCCGTAGGATAAAGAGATCACATGTCGCACATTTCTCTTAAACTCAAAACGTTTATCCAATTGATATTTCACTGAGAATTTATGTGGACCATCCAATTCAAGTGAAGTTCCAATCGCTAATCGAATTTTAGAAAAACCTCTATCTGGTCCATACTGAGGGTTATAAAACAATTCAGCGTTAAACAAAGGAGTGAAAATGCTGTTATTGATATCGTATTTAACGGCACCTTTCAAACGAAAAGCTTTATCTAAATCTGGGTCAAAATCTGTTGAAGCTCCCAAGCGGTTAAAGGCATACTGATAACGCAATCGACCATCGATTCTAAATCGCTTAATTCCTTTTTTATAGTTTGCATTGAAGTTTACTCTGTGTCCACTGAGCATATTTCCGTACTTGTCTTTGTCCAGAATATATCGGTAGTCAATTGATGGTCGGAACCATTTTTTCACTTTATATTCAAACCCTACTTGAGGAAAGAAAGTTTCCAAACCGGTTGCACCGAATCGTGAGTTTAAATCTACAGACCAATCTAAGCGCTTGACTACTTTCCCCGATGTACCAACTTCAGTCCAAACCTGAAATTCGTGTTGAGAATAAGCAGAAACACCTAAAAAAGTGAATGCTAAGAATGCTAGATATTTCATAGAATCAATTAATTAATCGATAATATTAATAATTCCGATGTCCGTTGTTGTTTTTTTATCAGTGATTTCTACATCAACAAAAACAGGCTCCTTACCACTTGCACATGAATTGCAGTCTTGGTAAACAAACAATTTATAGCTTCCTTTTTGAAGGTAATTGAATTCAAAAGTACCATCATGTGAAGTTTTTAAATCGTCGTCGTAGAAACCGTCTCCGCCTCCATAAACAAGGTAAATATCTTCATCTTGTGCATCATAATCGTTGATTAAGTTACCCGCAACATCATAAACATTTACATGAATTTTCCCAACAATGGATGAAGAGCCACCAGGACCTTCTACTTTAGAACAAGATTGAAATAAGAATAATACACCGGCGAAAGCAAGTGAAAACTGAAGAGTTCGTTTGATAATTTTCATAAATAAATTCAATTAAAAGAGGAGAGGGCTTACAACTATAAGTCCCTTTTTATCGTCATAAATATAGTAAAACACCAATATATTTAGTAACATTGGGTAAACAGTTTTTAAACTATTGAGTTAGAAAGCTTTATTACCATACTTATTTTAAACTATGCTATCAACTAGATTCATTAAGATAACAGCTCTTTCTCTAGGCTTGTTTCTTTCAGGAAATGCATTATCCCAGATTGTCATAAACGAATATTCTTGTTCCAATACAAACGGCGTAACAGATGCTTTTGGAGAACGAGAAGATTGGATTGAACTGTACAATGCTACAGGAGCCGCAGTGGATATTTCAGGCTTTTATTTATCGGATAAATCAGGAAACCTATTAAAATGGGCAGTTCCTGCAGGAGTATCAGTTCCTGCAAATGGATATACGATGGTTTTTGGTTCTAAAAGAGACTTGGTTTCTGGAAGTGAATTACACCCAAACTTTTCGTTAACGCAAACAAAAGGGGAATGGATTATTTTATCAAATGACCTTGGTAACGTAGTTGATTCCCTCAAGATTGTAAATATGACGAAAAACGACCATTCAGTTGGTCGTTCAACGGATGGTGCAGCTGATTGGAAATTATTTACGACACCAACACCAAATGCCGCAAATACGGGAGCACAACCATTTTATACACCAACACCGGTGTTGGACATTGCGCCAGGGTTTTATCCAGGGGCACAAACGGTTACAATTACATGTACTGAAGTAGGTGCAACAATTAGATACACATTAGATGGTTCAACGCCAACCGGAACTTCAACAGTTTATGCGGGTCCTCTGAATATTTCAACAACAACAGTTGTTCGAGCACAAGCATTCGGTGCGAATCTTCCAAGTTTCAATGAAACGAACACTTACTTTATTAATGTTACGCATCCGATTCCAGTGGTTTCAGCTTGTTCAGATGAAATCTATGACCTAATTGCCAACGGTAATGGTTGGGGAGGAAACCAAATTGGATCTTTCGAATTGTGGGAGGACGATGGAACCTTTATTGATGAAGGAGAAGGAGACTATAACAAACACGGAAACGATTCATGGGCATATGACCAAAGAGGGTTTGATGTTATTATGCGCGATCAGTTTGGTTACAATGGAGATATTGAGCACAAAATATTTCCAGATAAATCAAGAGATGAGTTCCAACGTTTAATCATGAAACCAGCGGCGAATGATAACTATTCATTTGAAAATGGAGCGCACATTCGTGACGCATTTGTAGCAACACTATCCATTAAAGCAGACATGAAGTTGGACGAGCGGACTTGGAGACCTTGTGTTCTATACTTAAACGGAGAATACTGGGGAGTATATGAAATGCGTGAAAAATACGATGACCACGATTACACAGACTACTACTATGATCAAGGTAAATACGACCTACAGTTTTTAAAAACATGGGGTGGAACTTGGTCTGAATATGGAGGGCCGCAAGCTCAAACGGATTGGGACGATTTGGTAGCGTATATTATGGCAAATGATATTTCAATTCCGGCAAATTACGACTACGTAGACAGCTTACTGAACTGGGAGTCGTTATGTGATTACTTTATGTTCAATTCATACATCGTTTCACAAGATTGGTTAAACTGGAATACGGCTTGGTGGCGTGGAATGGATCCTACTGGAGATAAGAAAAAATGGCGTTACACATTGTGGGATATGGATGCTTCGTTTGGACATTATATCAACTATACTGGAATTCCAGATCCATCGGCAAATGCTGATCCTTGTAATGTGGAGGGTTTACCAAACCCTGGTGGACAAGGGCATACAGACATTCTTGTTAAATTGATGGCGGATACTGCTATTGTGGAGCAATACTATATTACACGCTACATTGATTTAATCAACAATGAGTTTTCATGTGACTACATGAACTTCCTTTTGGATAGTATGACGAACGAGATTGACCCCGAAATGGGAGCTCAAGTAGCGAAATGGGGTGGAACTTACGCAGGATGGCAAGCAGCTGTTCAAACGATGCGTGATTTTATTGACCAACGCTGTATTGCGATGCAAACAGGCCTTGTAGATTGTTACGACCTCACTGGACCGTTCGATATTGTATTTGATGTCACGCCAGCGGGAGCAGGAGAAATAAAGGTTAATTCAATTTGGCAAAACTCTTTCCCTTGGTCAGCAAGTTATTATGGACAAATACAAACGAATACCATTGCAAGGGCATTTGCCGGCTATGAATTCGATTTCTGGTCCTATACAACAGGGCCAATGTTAAGTCCGGACATACAAGACACAAATGGAATTATGATTGCTGGTCCTGAAAACATTACAGCGCACTTCCGTGTAATTGGATCTCCTCCGGGAGCATCTAGCGACGGTGTTCATGTCCCAACTGGATTTAGTCCAAATGGTGACGGACAAAATGAATTGTTCTCAATCCTTGTAGGTGCGGATGTAGAAAGCTTTACTTTCTTCGTTTATGACCGTTGGGGAAATAGAATGGTTCACGCTAAAAATGATCCATCATTCACATGGGATGGAACATACAATGGAGAACCTGTGAACGCAGGAGTTTATCCATATATGTATGAAGTAACATTTACCGATGGAACGCACGAGTGGCATTCTGGAAACATTACTGTAATTCGATAAGATGAAAAGAGCATTAACATTAGCACTTGCGTTTTGCGCACTACAGTCGGTAAACGCACAAGATTTACACTTTTCACAAACGGCACAAACACCTTTATTGATCAACCCTGGTGCAGCAGGAGTTTTTGATGGTTGGGAGCGCGTAAACATCAACCATAGAAATCAGTGGTTGGGAGCAGGAACGCAATTCATGACTACGTCAATCGCTGCAGACGTCAATCTTTGGAAGTCACGATTCAATGATAAAGCGCATGCTGGATTAGGAGTGATGTTCTACAACGATATCGGTGGAGATTCTAAATTTGGTAGCCAAATGGGGTCATTGACTTTAAGTGGAATTATTCCAATGGGAAGATCAGGACACATTATTTCTGCTGGACTTCAAGGTGGATTCGGAAATCGCAAAGCAGATTTATCCAGTGTAACATTCATGAATCAATGGGATGGAGCAGCCTTCGACCCAACGATCCTTAGTGGGGAACAGAATACGGCAATCTCTTTTGCATACATGGATGCTTCAGCAGGTCTTTATTACGTATATGATGGAGGACAGAATTCATTTTCACGGAATGAAGATTTTAAGTTACAAATTGGAGTGGCAGGTTATCACTTGAATCGACCAGAGTTGAAATATACAAATGGAATAAGTTCAGATAGATTGCACAGAAAATTTGTTGCCAGTGCTGGAGTTGTAGCAGATATTCCAGGAACAGTTTTCGCGGTTGATGGGTCTGTTGTTCAGTTCGTCCAAGGTGGACATTTCGAAACTTTACTTGGAATGATGGTTAGATATCGTTTTGAGAATGCGACGAAAATTACAGGAAATAGCCACGATGCTTTTGTAGGATTTGGATGTTACGTCAGAGTTCAAGACGGAATAATTCCTTCAGTCATGGTTGATTGGAGAGGATTTCAATTTGGAATGTCTTATGATGTAACACTTTCGCCTTTGAGAAATGCTTACCGTGGAGGATCACTTGAATTCTCACTTTCGTACATCAATAAAAATGATGCACTCTTCAAAACACGGAAGCGTAGACTTTAATCTAACGTTTACTTAGTGAACGGAAAAAGGAAAAAATTCGTTTGTGAAAGAACGCAAATAACAAGATATATGGAAGCGTCATTAAGATGAGAATTCCATAATTGATGTTACTTCCAAAAGAGTCTTCGTCAAGTTCTGCTCCTTGTGTTGCAAGTAGTTTACATTGAGAACAACCTTGACCAAAGGCAACATCTGCAACAAAAAGTGCCACAAAAACTAAGGTGATAATTTTCAAATGCTTCATCCTGCAAATTTACGCTTTTTGTGAGATATATGAATCATGTAATAAACGGATCCTTCCAACAATTGTAGAACGTTCACCATCCTAAAAATTCAGTTAAATTTGTTGTATGAAAACAACTGTACTTGGAATCGTGTTAATCCTAGGTTTAATCTCGTGTAAAAATGAAGAATTGGACCACACAGATACTATAACAATCGATGAATCCATCGAAAAATATAAGGACAGTGTAGAATTGTTAGTGCAACGAGGACGCATTTACTTGGAAACATTTGAATTTAAATTGGCGATGTCCGATGCAGCAAAAGCTTTCCGCTTGGATAGCAACAAAACTGTTGTAAAAAGATTCTACGCAGATGTATTGAACAATAGACCAGGTCGTACAATCGAAGATACGTACATCGCGCAGCGTCACTATGAAGAGTTACTTAAGACCGATGTGAAAAACCATGAAATTTTGGTGGACTTAGCGTCAACGTATAGTATGCAACAAGATTTCGATAAAGCGTTTGAATACATTAATAAGGCGCTTAAAATTAATCCACGATTCAGACAAGCATATCAGTTAAAAGGCTCAATTTACCGAGCACTGGGTCAAACGGATTTAATGAAGTCATCCTACGAAACGGCGGTTCAGCAAGATCCAAAATTCTATGAAGGATACTTAATGCTAGGTGCGATTTATCAAGATGAGAACAATCCACTTTGTATTGAATACTTTACGACAGCTTCTAGATTGAAACCAAAAGAAGCTGAAGCGAGATATTCCTTGGCTTACTCAAAACAGCATTTTGGAAAAGAGGATGACGCGGCTGAATTGTACCGTGAAATGTCAAAAGACACATCTGATTATTATGCGTCACAAGCTTGGTTTCAACTTGGACACATGAAGCAATTTCGTTTTGGTGATTTGGACAGCGCGAAGTATTTCTACACCCAAGCAATTAAAAAAGAACCGAGGTTGTATCAAGCATATCATAACCTAGGAATTTGCTACGACCGTGAAGGCGATAAAACAAATGCATTGCGCTCGTTCAGTAGAGCATTGAAACACAATCCAGAGTTTGAAATCTCTCGTCAATATGCCGACAGTATTCGGTTTCTGTGAAAATCAAACAAGCATATATTCAATTAATCAGTGATGCGATCATTCCGCTTGCGGGGGCTTTATTCTTCAATTGGAGTTTGTACTTCATCCTGATCTTCTATTGCATAGACTTATTGGCCTTAGAAGTGGTTTTGCACTTAAAATCGAGGAAAACAATTGAATTTCGCGGAATAAACAGAAAAGAATGGCGTCAACGGGGATTGAAGAGTGCCGTTTTATTCCTCTTGTCCCTACTTTTAATTCATTTTTGCGTTTTCTTTATTCAACCTGGAATCGATTTCCAAAAGGAACTAGTTGAATTTATGGCGTATGAAGAAATGGGGATTCAACAAGGATATATTCTTGTTCCTTTGATCGCATTTGCAGCATATCAATTATACCGAATGACTTTCTTGATGCCAGCACGTTTTCGCACAATCACAATGGATGAAATTTGGAACCCACACCTTATCTCACTTTTGATCGTCATTGCATTTTCTGGAATTGTAATTGGATTATCTCAACTACTTGTTTTTCACGAGCTTGTGTATATTTTAGGCATCGTTGGATTTAGTTCCGCTTACCAGATTTGGCGAATAGTCAAATAAACATACCAATTGATAAATAGCGTATTTTCCGCATGTCAATCGGGGGGAAATACCGAAGTGAGCTTATTAATTTTCTGTACTTTGCCGCTTCAAACCAATTTACACTATGAAAAAATTATTGATAGTATTCGCAGCCGTAGCACTTTTGGCTTCTTGTAGTACAACACAAGATAAAGAAGCAGCAGCAGCATTTTGCGAATGTTTTAGCATGAATGATGCAGCTGAAGCGACGAGCTTAACTGAAATCATGGAGACGGCTGAAAAAATGACTGAATGCGTGAAAACATGGCAAACAACATTCGAAGGAAAAATTTCGAAAGATGGGTTTAGCGATGAATTGAAAGAACAATGTCCAGATGCTCACGCGAAAGCAGAGGAAATGGGAATGTTCAACGAATAAAACACCATATATTGAAAAAGGCGCGGTAACATTGTTATCGCGCCTTTTTTGTTTTATAACTTAAACTCTGTAATATCTTCGCCCGTATCAAAAATATGAGGATAATGCTTTTTTAGGTTCTGGATCATAAACTCTAAGGGTACATCTTCAAAATGACCATAATCGGCAGTATACTCCATAAATCGATTACCGTCGCTAGTGTATTGTTGTAGAAAAGAATCGTTTTCACCATCAAATTCTACCGGATCCACGTTTAGTTTAATACACAGGGATTGATTAAAAGCAGGGGACATCTTGAGCCATTTATTACCCAGAAATGCATTTACCATTCCATGCGGAGTCAGTTCGTTCGAACCAAACTTTTCCGTTAAGCGCTCAACTGCAATATGGTTTTTAACTTTTCCTAAATGTAATCTTGCAGGTATTCCTAACCCACGAAGGCAAGCGATTAATAAGATTGACTTTTCAACACAATTTCCTGTTGATTTCTGAGCAATTGAACTAGCTCTATACGTTTCTTCGGAGAGACTGATACTGTATGGATCATATTTCCAGCCGTCCCGTATTTTGGTGTAGACTCCAATTGCTTTTTTTTGTTCAGAGATTGTATCGTCGTTAAATTCAGAGATGAGTTTGATGATCAACTCATTTTCGAAATTATAGAAATAGGAAGACTGTAGGTAATTCATTGTTTTATAAAATTACAAATTACCCTTGAGGATATCCTGAATCCATGTATCGATTTCTTTTCAATTTCGTCTAGTGAAGAATCACTGTTCGCTTCGAGATATTTTCGTCATACTTAGTGATGAACCCATCAATTTTGTCAGGATCCATTTCTCCTTTTATATTTAATATGTCTTGCTCAAGTAACCACCCAATTAAATACTTATTCCAGTAAGTGCGGGTGTACTCCATCGATTTTTTCTCATTCGTGAACACCAGTTTGTAATAGTTATCGTCCCTTCCTTCGGTATTCCCAGCATAGAAAATAGCGGTGAACAATTCATCTTTCGTGTTTAATGTGTAAACTACAAACTCAGTTCCATGCGTCTTTTTTGCAAAACTAAATGTTGCTTCACCATCTACATAAATAACATCTTTCTTGAGCTTCACCTTCTGCGCTTGAACAGAATAAAAAGTAAAGATCATGCAGATGGATAAGAGAATTCGGGTAATCATAATTTAAATTTTGAAGTGGATATAAGACGGATAAATATACGGCTTTAGATTCGCAGCTTACTACTGCACAAAAGAAGAGACGTTTCGCGTTTACCCATTAATCAGATCGTTGAGCGTTTAAAATCTAAACGTCACACCTCCCAAAATTTGGAAACTCTGAACAGGATATTTGTACCAACGATTGTAACGCTGTGAAGCCAAGTTGTTCGTTTGTAC
>NVXP01000127.1 GCA_002733985.1 Fluviicola sp.
TACTTCCAAATGAGGTGTTGCTAAACAAGGTTAAACAAACAATAGCGGAGCATGGAAAAGGAACTAGATAAACGATTGAAAGGACTAAAAAAGCAGATCACTCAATTGGAAAAATACTTGCAAATCCAACAAGAGGTATTGATGACTCGATCCCAAGCAGCGAATTTTTTATCTGTTTCGTTGACAACTCTTCGAACTTGGACAGAATCGGGCACGTTGATCGGAAAACGACTAGGAGGGAGAATCTACTATTTAAAAAGCGAGATCATTGGCTCAATGAATCGAATTCAACAATAAAATAAGCCGATACGAAAGCATCAAAATTTAAAAGAAAGAATATGGAAATTATAGTGTTTGAAAAGGAAAGTTTTTACAAATTGATTGACGAGTTAACCGTACGTATAGCCCGTAATATTGAACGAAGATATACTGAACAAGAATGGATCAATGAAATCGAGGCAAAGTCAATACTAGGCATAAAAAGTCGCTCGAAGCTACGCGAACTTAGGGATGAATTGATGATTGAGTTTAGCCAGTTCGGAAAGATTATTCGGTATAGTCGAAGTAGTATCCTCCAGTTTTTAGAAGATAATCGGAAACGACTATCCAGATTTTAAAGAGATAGGAAAGACTAAAAAAACACGCAAAAAGCACGCAACAAAACAAAAAAGCCTTCCAGAAACATCTGAAAGGCTTGATTTCACTAGTGGTCCCACATGGGCTCGAACCATGGACCCCCTGATTATGAGTCAGGTGCTCTAACCAGCTGAGCTATAGGACCTATTCACTTAACAATTGAATAATCAATTTTCAGTGAGCATGCAAAGTTAGCATACTAAGCGAAATTGTCAAATTAATTTCACGAACTTTTAAACGATAAACCTGACCAGCACTGCCTATTTATTAAATTCTACAACTTCCACATCACCTTCAATCGAATCCTTAATAACAAAACCATCCCATAAAACACCTTGATACACCTAAGATTTAGGTCCACTTATCGAATTGATTTTGTCACGTACAATTTCTTTGGTATCCTTGCACTGCGAAGCACTAGAACGTTCGCATAGAATAAACTACAACTCCATGAATACTGCTTCAATCCGAATTTTCGTCCTTGATGATGAAGAAATTTTCTCTTTTTCTGTTGAGCATTACTTAAAGAAAGCTGGATTTTCGGACATACACCTTTTTGAAACTTCTGAAGCACTCTTTGACAAAATGCACGAACTACCAGATGTACTAATTCTTGATCATTTCTTGAAAAATGAAATTGGACTGGACATTCTTGAACGAATTAAGAAAATACACCCTGATGTTAAGGTGATTTATTTATCTGCTCAAAAAACTGCCTCAATTGCTGTTCGCGCGCTTAAGCTTGGTGCATTCGCTTACCAAGAAAAAAGCATTACAGATATTCAAGAAATCATTGGACTGATTAAATCAGAAGAAAACACTGAATTCAGCACCCTCAAAAAGTAATCTACGCGATTCGAAAAACGCTATTTAAGAATTAACTTTTGGAATAGAATCCCCAGCGCTACTACAATTAGAATTAGACTGAAAACACGTTTTAGCAATTTGCCTGAGAAATAACGTTGTAAATACGAMCCAAGGAGYACYCCACCAACGGTTAAAAGYGTAATAATTGACACCAGTTCCCAATCGATRCCRCCTTCGGCAACAATTTTCGGATTAAAAAGATCACCTGACARGGCAACAGCAGATTGRATCGAGATAATRAACATCGAAGTTCCTACAGCTTTTCTAATATCCATTCCCAAACGAATCAGAATAGGAACAATAATAAAACCTCCTCCCGCGCCAATAAATCCACTGAGTAATCCCGTAAGCATACCGAAAAGTAAAATACTCAATACTGTAGCTGGATCTGAAGAGGGTATTCTTTTTGAAATCAACGTTTTAATTGCTGTGAATAACATTACTGTGATAAGTAAAATAGCAATGATGATTTCTAAAGACATTTGAATCCCCATTAATTCGAAGGATTCAGGTATTGCTGGAAGAACAAATCGGCGAATGATAAAAGCGACAGTCATGCTGGGGAGCACGAAAATCAAGCCTTGTTTGAAGTCAATTTGTTTTGATTTTAATCGCTGAATTGTACCTACTCCAGATGCGACAGATACCACAATCAGTGAATAAGTCGTTGCCAAGAGCATGGAAGTTCCAAAAAGGTAATGCACCATTGGCACCGTCAAAATTGATCCACCGCCACCAACCAAGCCAAGCACGATTCCAATCAATAAAGAGATAAAAGCACCCAATGCTATCATGGCACAAAGTTAATGGGAAGATTGATTTCTTTAAGTAACCTGAGTTGCAGATTTCCCTCGAATAACGCTCATTGTCATAATCCCAAACAAGATTGTTGCGAAAATAAGATGAGAAGTTTGTACCAATCCAGGCATGTTTGCATAAGCAAGTAAAACACCCGAGATCAATCCGAATCCGAGTACTATATATATAGCACGGATGGCGAGTAATTTTTCACCGCGCTCATTCTTCCAAGCCATGATCGTCAATAACACAAGAACCAACCAAGAAAAACTTCGGTGAATATAGTACGGAACGCCCAATTGCTCTGTCCACGATTCTCTTCCATAGCCTAGCTTTGTCAGCTCATCAATTGATTCTCGAACCTGTGTTCCCAAAAACAGTTGATAGATCGTAATTCCGAAACAAACCCACAGCAAATACAAGGTCCACTTTGGAAGTTTKAAATYCCCCTTCATAGCAGGACTAATGCATCGTATGAGATAAATTTGAAGTCCGATGATGACGAGTGCTAGCAACATGTGAACWGTGATCGTCCATGGCACCAAGTTTGTTGCSACGACAATCGAACCAAACCATGCTTCAATTCCCATAAGCACAAGGTTTAATGCCGCCAGAAGTACTAATTTTCGTTTTCGATTTCCAATAGATTTTGGGATCAGTAACAACCAGAAAAAAGCGAGCAACATTGCGTTCCCAGCTAAAAAACCAAATAAGCGATTGACATACTCCGTCCATGTTCGTCGAACGTTGAAGTCTTCTTCTTTTAATAAATCTGGATCGTTCTGAAGCTTTTCAGCGGTATCACCCATTCCAAGGGCACTCAACAATTTGGAAAACTTAATGACTTTTTTTTCTCGACCTTCAGTATATTTCTCTTTGTAATCGCTTGGTAATTGATCTGCACTAGTCGGCGGAACCCATTGACCGAAACATTTTGGCCAATCAGGACACCCCATTCCACTACCCGTGATTCGTACAAAACTTCCTGCAACAACAACCAAATAGATGAGCACTAATGTTATCCAATTGAATCGAACAAATGCCTTGGAATAATTCATATTGCAAAATTAATCATTCGTACCTTAGCACCCATGGAAACAAAGGATTTGTCAGTAACAATTATTGGATGTGGATGGCTGGGCTTAAAGCTTGGAAAAGAACTAGTCGAAAAAGGCTATTCAGTGAATGGATCAGTAAGAAAACCTGCAGGTTTTGGTGCTCTTGAATCTGTTGGAATCAATCCATTTGAATTGGATCTTGAAAAAAGTACGGATGTACCAACCTCGATTTCAATGTCTGAACGCATTCTGGTCATTTCTATACCTCCGATCGATCGAAAAAAACCGCTGCGTTATGAAACGATGCTTCAGAACCTATTGAATCAATTTTCGGATGAAACAAAAGTGATTTTCACCAGTTCGACAGGAATCTATCCGAAAAATGCCGCTAATTACACAGAAGATTTTGCCTTCTCCAACAAACAGGAATCCACGATATTAAACATCGCAGAAAACGTTGTTCGAAATTCAAACAAGTCATCAGTGATTTTTCGCTTAGGAGGATTAGTAGGGCCTGATCGTCACCCGATTCGGTTCCTTCAAGGAAGAAAAGGAGTTAAGAATCCGCATGGACCTATTAACTTCGTGCACCAAGAAGACTGTGTCCGGGCTTTGCTTCAAGCTATTGAAAACAAGGAATTCTCAGGGACTTTCAACCTTGTTTTTCCGAATCATCCAACACGAAAAAACTACTATACAGAAGCGGCAAAATTCTATAAGGTGGCAGCACCTATTTTTAATGAAGAGAATGAGGTCGAACGACTTATTTCCTCGGAGAAAATTAATAGAGATGTAAACTTTGAGTTCAAATTTCCCATAGACAGTTTTCCAGCGCTTGAATTGAATTAACTTTGGATTACAAGAGTTCATTGAAAATATGAATTTTTTGGAATAACTTTTGCTCTAAACGTTCGTCTATAGAATACAATGATAAAACTGTTGCTTTCCATAACGCTGATATTAAGTGCATTTTGCACCCAAGCATCTCATATTGTGGGTGGTGATATTTATTACGATTACCTTGGAAACAACACGTATCGATTCTACATTTCGATTTTTCGGGATTGTAATTCAACTGGTGCTCAATTTGACAACCCACTTTTTCTCGCAGTCTATAACAATGGTGCACTCGTTCAGAACGTCTCCATTCCTTTTCCAGGAGATCAAAATGTGCCTGTGGTATTTAACAATCCATGCGTAACTCCACCGACTAACATTTGTACTGAGAATGCCATTTATACAACTGATCTTATCCTTCCTCCAGCAATAGGAGGATATACGATTACTTATCAACGCTGTTGCCGAGGACCAAACATCACAAACGTTGTTAATCCAGGTGACACAGGATTCACATTGACGTGTCAGATACCGGGAGTCAATACCAATGCTTGGATCAACAGCAGCCCAAGATTTACGAATTACCCCCCTCAATTACTTTGTAACAACGAGGATTTGATTTTCGATCACAGTGCAACTGACCCAGACGGAGATCAGCTTGTCTATTCGCTTGTTACACCGAATTCAGGTTCTTCGGGGTTTGCTCCTCAGCCAAATCCATCACCACCACCACCGTATGCTCCAATCAATTGGGTAGGCGGACATAGTGCTGCAATTCCACTTGGTCCTGGTTCGACAATCAACATTAATCCAACAACTGGTCTTTTGACTGCATCGCCAAACTTAATTGGTTTATACGTTGTTGGAATTCGCGTACAAGAGCTTCGAAATGGAGTGGTGATTAATGCAACGACGCGTGATTTCTTGTTCCGAGTATTCAATTGCAATCTCCAATTGGAAAGTATTTTACCCGCACAAGATCAGCTGCCAACCTTCATTAATTATTGTCAAGGTTTGACCGTAGATTTTGTCAATAACTCATACGGTGGAACGAATTATGCATGGGACTTTGGTGTTCCTGGAATCAATACAGATGTCAGCACAGCATTTCAACCTTCGTATACATATCCTGGACCCGGATCCTATCAAGTGATGTTGGTGGTGAATCCTGGATGGCCTTGCACGGACACATCCTACATGGATATTATCGTGAACAATCAAATTGTCCTTTCATATACATCAGATGATTCACTCTGTATTTTCGGAAATAGCTATGATTTTGTTGCAGCAAGTACAGCTCCAGCAGGCTCGATTTACACATGGGACTTCGGTCCTAACGCAACGAGCCCATCCACTACCGGGAGCGTTATAATCGGTGTCAATTACTCAGCAACGGGTTACATGCCAGTAACGGTGACGGTTGAAAACAATTCATGCGTCGCAGAGTATACCGATTCTATTTATGTTTTACCTGAGCCTATAGCAGCGATCGTTTTACCCACAGATTATGAATGCGGTGGATTGAGTGTTCTCTTTGGAAATGGCTCTGCAAATTCCACAATCTACGCTTGGGATTTTGGAATTGCCGGATCGGTAACAGATGTCAGTACTGACTTTGAACCAACATTCGATTTCCCTACTGCCGGAACATACACCGTTACTTTAATCGCAAGCTCAAGCCCGATTTGTAGTTCTACCACAACGGAAACAATTACCTTGAATGAGCCTCTATTGGTCGCATTTACCTCACAAGACTCAATGTGTATTACGGGAAATAGTTTCGATTTTGATGGAACAGTTAGTGGACCTCCAGGATCTGTTTTCACATGGAACTTTGGCCCAAATGCTTCCATCACTAGTTCTACGGATATCGATGTTTCAAATGTAGTTTTCAACACAACTGGACCGATTCAAATTACCCTCACAGGAACCTTTGAAGACTGTGAAGAATCCATCACGCACGAAATTTATTTGTACAGAGAACCGACAATTGATTTTACAATTAAGCCAGGTCTACAATGTGTTCCATTCAACGCGGAGTTCATTAATTTGTCTGATGCTGAAACAACAGCCTATTATACATGGGATTTCGGTGACGGAACGACTTCTAACCTTGCAGCGCCAACGCATTTGTATACTGTAGTAGGAAATTACCCTGTTACACTTACCTTGGAAACGGTAGACGGCTGTGTTACCACGTTGACACTTCTACAAACTGATTTAGTCAATGTACGGCCTTCACCACAATCTGGATTCTCAGTGACACCGGATTATACGGATATTTGTAATTCAACGATCGAGTTTATCGATGAGTCTATTGGAGCCAACCAATGGTTCTATTTATTCGATGATAGCACGGCAAATAGCAGTGGTGTTGCTTCTCCAACTTACATGTACCTTACTGCTGGCGGACATTATCCAATACAAATTGCGACAAACGAATACGGGTGTAAAGACACTTCCAGGAATTACTTGTTCATTGAGCCATTTACATTGTATGCTCCAAATACCTTCACGCCAGACGGAAACCAATTCAACAATAGCTTCCTTCCTATTGCTTATTTACCTGTAATAGAATGGAAAATGGAAATCTTCAACCGCTGGGGGAACCTAGTGTACGAAACAACGGATCTTTATGAATCGTGGGACGGAACAGGACCAAGCGGTCGAATGTCACAAGACGGTGTCTACATCTGGAAAATCACTTACGTAAGCTGTGAACCGCTCACTCAAGAACGAATTGAGACAGGTCATGTGAACTTATTGCGCTAATCGATAGCCAAGGAGAAAACAACCTTCGGTACGATATTCTGCTTCCAATCTGAACTCGAATAATGTCCATAACGATAAAATGCTCCTAGTCCTATTGAGATCGTAGACGTGGTGAGCATTCCATCAAAAATCAATCCTGCTTCGTAGTACCCTTTATCCATTGTTTCGAAGGTCCATTGGTGATCTTCTCTGTTGTTGAATTTCCCAAATCCGATTGCATGATGCAAGCCAAATCGGGGTTGATTCCATTTCGCTTTTGTTACAATTGGTCTGAACATGAATCGGGTGAAAAGGCTTACTTGATCAGTGGTATAGAAACTTCCAGATAGCATTGTTTCGAAGGTGTTTTCGACCGATACATTCCAAAATTGTCGTGTCCCATTTCCGTTGTGTGTCAAGACTAAAGGCACATCACCAATTACTTTTGCCGCAGCAATTTTCCAATGGAACTTTCCAACTGTTCCTATTCTCGCCACGTGACTAATTTCTGCATTTAACCTAAGGTAATCAATGTCGCTTTCCGCGACTCCCTTCCATCCTTTTACAGCTTTCAATCTAATTTGAGGAAACTTCTTCCCAAGTGAAACTTTGCGGGTTCCGATCATCATCGATTTCTCTAGAATGTTCCATGTCAATTCAACACCCGATTCTGCAACATCCAATTCATTCATACTCAATTTCGAATAAGCATACTCTTGTGTGAACCATAAACGTTGGTAATTCCCAATTACTTTAAACTCGATGTTTGCTTTTATATCCCATGAAAATGCCAACTCACCCAATCGCTGACGGTCCATTTGTGATATAAAAAACTGGCGGTATAAATTATTCGATATGAGTGGGAAATTTTCATGAAAGGAATAAGCTCCACGCTCCAACAAATCTTGTTGGTATCTTAAATCAAAACGGATTCCTTTTTTCTTGTTTAGGTGGATGGTCGCATGTCCTCCATACTTCCATTCTTTGTCGCGTGTTCCCCACCCAAAATAGCCTCCAATTTGGAAGTTTTTCATCAGCTTCTGAGAAGTTTCCAGTCCTGCACCTAAGCGATATCCTTCATAATTACTAAAGGTAATCAGGCGTTTTAAATCTAGGTTGATGTTCTTTCCCAATGGCATTTTTCCTTCAGTAAGGATTTTAAAGATTGCCAAATAGCGATCAAAATTCATTGCCTTTCCGAGACTATCGACGACATGGTAGGTTTCCTTTTCTTTATCCGTGATCCCATACTTCCTGTACCTCACCCACTCTTCATCACCCAATTCTCCAGCATCTTCAGCTGTTTCAACGACAATATTATCGTTCAAGCCTCGCTTATCAATTTCCGGGTTGATTTTCACCTCCTCGATATAAGAACTTCCACGACCAATAATATACGATGCTTTGAGATTTGGATCAAGTGACAATGAACGAAAATCAACTTCTGTTGTGAGTTTTGTAGGAAACCATTTCTTTCCATCAATAAAACTGTATTCCTGAACGATACGCATTGTTAATCCTGTTGAATCTTGGTAGGGTTCGGCAATCACTTTTTCGATCGCGTAGCCATTTGTATTAATGTACAAGTGCCCCGTCATTCCTTTGAAATTTTTACCTAACCTCGGGCGGTAAAAGATGGTGAAAGTTGTATCCATATTGACTACGGTCGTATCTTCCAAAATGAACAAGTAACGATTAATCCCTCCACGTGCGATTGGATTCACGTACTGACTACCCAATAGGTCAAATTGATTTTCATAAAAACTAAAGGACTGAAAACTGTTTGCAAAGGTTGAGAACATTGGGTCGGAAATTCCTGAAACTTTATAGGCCAGAATTTCTTCTTTGTCGCGATATGGCGGAATAAATGTTCGCTTCGAAGTACTCTCCATCATGAACAAATGTTGCTTCAAGAATGTCTTTCGCATGTCGATTAAGTTTGTATCCGTCGTACTATCTGGAATTGCCGCCAGAGCATCTGGGTTCAAATCAAACTTAAACTTGCTATAACTCTTGTAGGTGAATGCGTCATTTTTTAGCGGGTGATTTGCTTTTCTTCGGTTGATCACCTGTCGCATAATCCGATGGGCAGGATTATCACCGGCCACAACGACAACTCCTTCTATATCTTGGTCTCCATACTTCATATGCAGAACGTTTCCATCGACCTGACTCAATACGATCATGGTATCCTCAAAATGTGAATAGTTCAATTGAACGAATGTCACCGAAGCATCGAGTGTAATATACCCGTCAAGATCACTCAAAAAAGGTGCACCTGTACTTGGAATTACTTTCACAAAAGGAATTGGTTCATTCGAGCCGAGTTCCTGAATTTGATATAATTGTTGAGAGTTAACAAGCAAAGAACTTGTAACAAATAGGATAAGAAGCCAAACATTTTTCATAGTACAAATCTAGTTTGAAAAAATCAGTCAAACACATTTCTCCCATAAGACATTCTAATCTTTATTAAGTTACAATTACTATGAGTTAAACTTTGTTCCAATTCTCCGTACTTTTAAGGTATCGGAAAAACTGCAGACCATATCAATATTATCAAGCATCTCTCGCTCCAGCGAATTTGGCATTCAATCCTACTGAAAGGAAGTTATTGGATTTCAAGGCTTCGCAAAAAAGCGATTCATAAAGGAATGCCGATTAGTTTAAGTATTGAACCAACTACGGCTTGCAATTTAGGATGTCCAGAATGCCCCAGTGGATTGAAAAAGTTCACACGTCCGACGGGGAAATTGGATCTTGCTTTGCATGAAAAAATGCTTTCTCAAGTAAGCAAATCTGTTTTTTACATCAACTATTACTTCCAGGGCGAGCCATTTTTGCATCCGCAGTTTTTGGACCTTATTCGAAGTGCGAAACGGCATAAAATCTATACGGCAACATCAACCAACGCTCACTTTGTCTCAGCAGAAAAGGCGAAAGAAATTGTAGCGTCGGGTTTGGATCGCTTGATCATTTCTATTGATGGCTTGACACAAGAAACCTACGAGAGCTATCGCGTTCACGGACGACTGGACAAGGTAATTGAAGGAACAAAGCACCTCATCAACGCAAAGAAAGCAGCGAAGTCGAAAACACCACATTTGATTTTTCAATTTTTGGCTGTAAAACCAAATGAGCACGAAATCCCAGAAGTTTTTCACCTTGGAAAAGAAATGGGGGTAGATGAAGTACGGATTAAAACGGCACAATTGTACGATTACAAAAACGGTAATCCGCTTATGCCTGAAAATGAAACCTACGCGCGTTACAAAAAGAACATTGACGGAACGTATTCCTTGAAATACAAAACGGGAAATCACTGTTGGAGAATGTGGTCATCCTCTGTTCTTACATGGGATGGTAAAGTTGTTCCGTGCTGTTTCGACAAGGATGCCCAACACGTGCTCGGGACACTTGAAAATGCTTCGTTTAAGGAAATTTGGAACAGTCCAAGCTATCGTGGTTTCAGAAATGCCGTATTGAATAATCGTAATGATATCGACATCTGTAAGAACTGTTCTGAAGGAGCGAAGGTTTGGGCTTAAAAAGGCAGTGTTAACCCTAGGTCGAAGGCAATGAGGTTCCGAAAGAGGAACCGTGTCACTTGACGTGCTAAATCATCAGAGCTAAAGTAAGTGATCTTCCCGATATCTAAGGTATATCGAAATCCATAATTAATCATCATTGATCTCCCGACTGGAGTTCGCATTTTTAGTCCATACATTAGTTGAATTACTTTTATAGACCTATTGAGATTATTGTTCTCAAAAAGAGTCGTTGCATCATTAGGATCCCCATTTACTCCCCCAGAAGTACTCCCATCTTGATAGACTATCAAATAATTCTTCTTAGCAACCTTGTTAATACTAACTCCTGCGCCAATCTGATGCACTAATCCGCATGGAAGCAAGCCATTTGGACCACTGATTTCTATTTTTGGTAAGATGAGAAAAGAATTTACACGCAATCGTTCGTGTTTTGAGATACTCTTATAACCTGGGAATGTCAAGACTCGTGAACCAAGAAAAAATTGATCGTACCCAAGTTCAACTGCAACACCAATGTTTGACTGAATAGTTCGACCTACGCTAACTCTTGCGCCAATTTTGAATGTACTTTTTGTGGATTTTAGCGCATTTCCATCAGCAGTCAAGACACTTTCCCACCCTTCATTATCAACACGATACAAAACTGGGAAATAAGAACTCGATGTTACATCAAGAAAAGATTTCTTACCATAGTACCCATGATTGTCTTGTGCAGAAACTAATACAGGCAATAAAACCATACAAAAAATTAAACTTATATTTCTTTTCATTTTCAGTATTTATTATTGTGCACTAATGTGTTTAAATAAACTATACATCCGTGTTCCAATGCTGTGTTTTGAGACACGCTCATGAAACCCGAATACACCTCCCGTCTTAAATTCACCTGACTCCACGTCAATAATTAACACTGTCAAATTTGTCTGGTTACCTGCTAATAATTTGATTGGAAGGTATAAAGTCATGGCAAACGGAAAAGCCGGAGGAACAACGAGAGCGAATCCAATTATCCATGGATTCAAATTCCCTCGAAACGTGTGATCCACCATTGTAAACATCACATCTGACGTTCCATATTGCGCAGAAATTTCTCTTAATTCAAGATAATCAACTGGAAAAGGGCGAATATCATCATCTTCAACTAATTGCGATAAAAAACCGAATAAGGTTGAACGTTCATTGTATGTTTCCGTGGATAAGTCTCGTTTATCAACCTTGTGAACTCGTGTTCCAGCTTGGTCCGCCGCTTCTACAATTGCTTCAGAAAACATATTTTCCAATTTCTCACTTTTCACTAGATTAATTCCCCTTTTTCCGTAATCAATAACTTTCGGCTCAACAACAATTAAGTTATTCGACCCAATTTTCAAATCCTCATATACTCCTGCTTCGTATGATTTACGCCCTATCCTCGATTTTTCTTCTTTTGGAAGATTATTTACTTCCTCCGTGTCATAACTATTAAACTCAGCAATGAAACTTGTATCACCAATCACATCCGATAAGCCATAATAGTAGTATTTAAGTGAATCTATAGAGATATTAATTGCATCAGGAGAGGTATGTATTTTTATTCGACCGTGCTTCGATTTTTTCACGGGAAGCGGCGAAACTATGCTGTCCTGTTCTTTGGGCGGATTATTGCGATCATAATATGTTCCGAGAGTTCTAGTTTTAATCTCTAGTTTAGGTTTATCCAAGACTTCTTCGGAAGGGATGTCGATACGATCAATGGTCATAACCGTATCTTTCGGCAATCCCAATTGTTTCGATTCAACGCTATCTTTTTTCATGAGTACCTCATTCGCAATAACTTCCATTTTTAACTTAACAGAATCGGCGTATTGCGAGAACGTCATCGATGAGT
>NVXP01000008.1 GCA_002733985.1 Fluviicola sp.
TTAGCAGTGACAAAATTGAAAAATGCTAAAATTTCAATTGAAGTAATTGTGGGAGAGAAAATGCCTCATATTTGGCCATTTCTACCAGTTATGAAAGAGGCAAAAACGGCTTTAAAAGAAATAATAACGAGACTCAACAATTAGAAAAAACAATTATCAGACAGGAGTCAATCTTATTGAAAATGAAATAATTGACTAAGTGAACAGCTACTTGAAAACAAATCGATCAGAATGCGCCACTTCACCATTCAAAACAACATGGTAGACATACATTCCTGAGGCAAGCCCACCTCTTTCCAATCGAACTGAACCACTAGTGGCAAAAGTCGTTGTTACTTCTTCCCCTTGAAGGTTGTAGACCACAATTTCGTACTCATTAACATTATCAGAAACGAAGTTCACGTAATCATCCGCCAAGCTTGGAAATACCTTAAAGTTTTCAATTGTGAATTCCCCTACTCCAGCTAATGCATCAAACTCCCAGAAGTCGCTAAAATTAGTTCCATTTGTTCCCATGCCTATATAGCATCGGTCGCCAATTTTCGCTTTTACAGCCCAACGCCGAGATGAGAACGGATAATCTGCCATTTGTAACCACGTATCATTGCTTGGATCATATTCCCAAACCTCAGGATACATATCTCCCCAGCCCAAATATCCACCGATGTAATATCCATAGCCATTTTGGGAAAGTCCGATGTTATTATTTGGTGCGATTCCTGGAAAATCTGCCTTTTGAGTCCAAGTAAGCGTAACTGGATCGAATTCATAAAATAAAAAATTGCGCTTAAAATATCCTTTATCTCCGACAACAAATGTACCATATCGATGTCCTACGGCAGTGGGCATCACTCCGATGTTTGTCCACGTATCAAGAATGGGATCAAACATATAGAGCGAATCTGTAAATCGCTCAGGGAAGTACCCTTTTCCATTAATCACAAAAGGATCTGTATTTGAGAAAGACGCAGATGGCGCATCGGAAATTTGCGCCCAAACATTCGTAATAGGATCGTATTTAAAATGCTCTTCATTACTGAATTGCCCAAGACCGACATAAGCAATACCATCAATTGCAATTGCTGTCAAATCTTGGTCACCGTTTCCATTATTTCCTATGAAATCAGCTTTTTGAGACCAGCCATTCGTAGCAGGATCATATTCCCACCATTCAGGATACCATTCATCCGATCCATCACCATTCAAGTGACCAGTTCCGGCATACATCTTTGTTCCGATTCCGATAGCAACGGCTCTGTGCCTACCAAAATTCCCGAAATTTGATTTTTGAATCCATTGATTAGCATTGGATTCTGAACTATATCCGAAAAGACAAAATAGAATTAGAACAAGTGGTTTGTAGGAGTTAGACTTTAGCATGTATGAAAAATACAAAATATCATTGTAAGTAACTTTACGTTTTTGCATCAACTAACTCAATCCTAGTCGTTTCATTTATTAATACTGAACACCTCCTGAATGATTTGAATTTTCTGAGCGAACCAAAAGTATTATTATCGTAATTTCATGTTTTGGTCAAATGAAAAAAGAAATTCCTCACGTAACGTACAACCCAGCGAATCAAAAACACGCAGGTTTCGAAATTGTGCCACTTCAACAAATCGTCCAGAACCAAGATCAATATGAGCCCAATCCTAGTTTACCGCATCAATTAAGGTTTTACAATCTCATTTTCTTTACTGAAGGTACTGGACGACATTTTATTGATTTCAATTGGTTTCCAGTTGAAAAAGGAAGCATTGTTTACCTCGCAAAAGAACAAGTGAATGCATTTGAACTGTCCGAAGGATTGAACGGTTTCTGTATTATTTTTACGGAGAAATATTTTGTCGAGTGCTTCTCTACCCTTCCGAATGAATTTGTTTTTAGGTTATTCAACCCAGAACTATCATCCCCCGTTGTGAATATTCCGGAGGAATCTGACTTTTATGAATACTTCAATCTACTGAACAAAGAGTACAACAATGAATCACTTTTCAATCGGAAAAACATCCTCGATTCCTTGTTTGTTATACTGATCTCAAAATTAGAAGGAATCAAGCAACACCAATCTGCCCATCCTTTAGATTCTTCAAAAACAGTTCTTTTTCGACGATTTACGTCTCTTCTTGAAACGAATTTCGCTAAACACAGAGATGCACAATTTTACGCGACGGAACTAGCCATTTCTTACAAGCATTTGAATACAATTTGCAAAGACGTAATCAATAAAACGGCAAAAAATGTCATCGATGATTTCATCATTCTTCAGGCAAAACGAAGCCTCATTAACTCAGAGTTAAAAAGTTCAGAATTGGCATACATGCTGGGATTTGAAGACCCAACCAACTTCACGAAGTACTTCAAGAAAAAGACAGGTTTAACCCCTAAACTATTCAAAACAGAACTGAAAAAGTAATTCAGGTTCGATTTTAACCATTTTTTATCCAATTTTCATCTTTCCATACGGCAGCTTTGCTTGCACCTTTGTACCAAACAAAAACGCAAACAAATGAAACATTTAATGGGCATACTCGCCATCGGTATCGCAATTAGTTCTTGTGGTCAGTCAAAGAAAGAATCAAAAACAGAAACAGAAAAAAAAGGAACGAAAATGGAATTATCTAACAAAGAAAAGGCAACAGCTTTATTAACAAGCCTTGAAACTGGGGATCAATCAGCAATTGGCTACATCAATGCTGAACATTACAAACAACACAACCTTGTAATTGGTGATGGTTTAGCCGGATTTGGTGAAGCTTTACAACATGCCCCAGAAGGTGGATTCAAAGCAAATGTGGTTCGTTCTTTCCAAGATGGAGATTACGCATTCACACATACAGTATATGACTTCTTCGGACCGAAAATTGGGTTTGACATTTTCAAATTCGAAGATGGTAAAATCATTGAGCACTGGGATAATTTATCAGCAATTGCAGCTGAAAACCCAAGTAATCATTCTCAAACTGACGGTCCTTCAGACATCATTGATTTGGATAAAACTGAAGCGAACAAAGCAATAGTAAGCGATTTCGTAAGGACAGTTTTGGTGAATGGTGAATTTGATAAAATGGGAAGTTTCTTCGACGGTGATAACTACATCCAGCACAATTCAGCAATTGGAGATGGATTATCAGGACTAGGTCAAGCTTTGGAAGCAATGGCGGCAAACGGAATTACAATGGTGTATGATGAAACTCATATTGTGCTGGGAGAAGGAAACTTTGTTCTTGTAGTGAGCGAAGGATCATTTGCTGATCAACCAACATCGTTTTACGATTTATTCCGAGTTGAAAACGGGAAAATTGCTGAACACTGGGATGTACTGGAAACAATTCTTCCAGCATCTGAACACAAACATTCAAACGGGAAATTCAATTTCTAAGGAGTTCCACCGTGCGTTTAACTTAAAAAATATCCAAAAGCGGTTTAAGAGAAATCTTGAGCCGCTTTATCGTTTAGCTTCAACTTATTTCATGAAATAACACSCSAGTGAACTCGAAAGTTTATCTTCGCATACATGGGCTCCATTAAACATATTCTCCTCTTCGTTTCACTGATACTCTCCAGTGTTTGTTTTGGCAATATGGATGATATCCAGCAAGAAATCGATCGACACGTATCAAGTGGGCATTACGACTCAGCTCAATATTACATTAAGTCCGAACTCAGCAAAAAACATGCTCCAAAGACGATCATAGAACTGAAACATCAGCTTTCGCGCGTACTTATTTATAGTTCAAATTACAAAGAAGCGCTTGAAGTTGCCTACGATGCCATTGATTTGATCAAAGACAACAAAGAAAAAGGGAAATTCTATTTTTTAATTGGCTGTATTTTCTATTCTGTTGAAGATTATGAAAAATCCATTGAGTATTTCGATCTGCTGTTAACGGAAAATGAGCCGAGTCTAAATGCAAAAGCACTCCTCATTCTATCGGAGATTTATTCAAGCCAGTCGGATGATGATAAATCACTAAAAGCCCTAAAAAGAGCAAATAAAATTGCCCAGAATTCTAAGATTGATTCCAAGTTAACTGATCAGATTGCGTTGCAATACAATTTACGAATTGAGAACTACGAAGTCTGCAAACGAATTAGTGAAGTCATGATTCTCGATTCTACGAGTTTTCTAATCACTAGATGCAACGCTTTATCGACCATTGGTGATTGCTTAATGAAACAAGATTCCCTGGAAAAGGCTATTGAATACTACGAACGAGCACTCGATCTAACGATTGAAACAAATGATCCTGATTTAATTAAAACAACCTCTTGGTTACTGATTGAAGCATATGAGAAAATTGGAAATCAAGACAAAGCAAACGCCTATCACAAAATCTACAATGACGCGATAAATGATTCTGCCTATTTCTCGATTGACAAATACCGAGGACTGTATGCATTGGAGAAAGAAAGAGCCTCAAAAAAAGACACAAAGAAATCAAATCAAAGGAGTTGGGTGATAGGGATCTCGCTAGTTATGGTTCCGATAGCTATTATCCTTGCTGTTTTAGTCCGAAAGAAAAGAAAAGCCATTGCTGAACAAGAAGAGATTGCAAAAAAGTCAAGTAAAAAAATTCAAATCAATAGCGATGAAATTGAAAAAATAGAACGGTCAATCAATGCCTTCATCACCTCTCAGCTTTACCTTGAATCGAATATTACGCGCAAGTCTTTTTGCGAGAAAAACGACATTAAATCCGAGCGATATTTGAGTCAATTCATCAACGATAAATATGAAAAATCGTTCTCTCTATTCTTGAATGATTTACGCGTTGAATATGCTCACGACCGATTGAAAACTGATACAGTTTTCAGGAAGTACAAGACCTCTGAAATTGCAAAAGCCTGTGGATTCGGTTCATTAAAGACATTTGAACGTGCATTTTCCTCCAAATTTGGAAAAACTCCTTTCGATTTCATTGAATCCATAAATGACTAACATACAACAACTTAACATTGGACAATTCGCGAATTGACGCAACTAACTCGCAAACAATTGTCTTGAATGTATCATCTCCATCTTGTTCGGTCTAACTTTGTTTCACGAATTACAGAGTTCTTCTGATAATCCAATTCGCATTTTAACTAAGTCCATTTATGAAATTCATTTCCTTCATTTTCATCTTCCTTTTAACTACGACCTCTTTTGCTCAAAACCGGTCAATTTGCCCAGATGTTACTGGTTCTTTAGACCATCTACTCTTGGAGAAATACAAGAACAGTTGTATCGTCGCATATGATGAATCGAAATTTAACGCCGTTACATTCCCAATTTCAAAGCTTTCATCGAATGAAGGAGCACCAGAGGAGATTACAGTTGAAGGAAAGGTCGTGAATATCATTTATGGAATTGAAAATTCGAATAAAGCGACCGTTTTAGAAGTTCAGCGGAATTATGAGCAAGCACTAAAAAACAGTGACTTCAAAATCCTTCACTCAGCATTTGGCCGCAAAAATATTGGTGGTTATTACAAGCTTCAAAACGTATATGAAATATTTGGAGATCCTAAAGTTGTGGGGCAATATTTGCACTTGAAACCGAAAAGCTATTTCAGATTTAGCATGTCCCCCCACAACAGCAATACTGATTCTGACGATGCATATTTCGTTGCTCAGGGAAAGCGCGATGGTAAAATTTATACATTGGCATTGTTCATTCATTACAACAGATCATCTTGGGAAGGTCTCGCAGGAAACATCTTTATTCAAGCGCAGATTGTAGAAAAAGAAGACATGGAAACGGGACAAGTATCTGCTGCTTCCATTGATGAAAAAATCAAAAACGAAGGAAAAGAAGTATTTCATAACATCCTCTTCGATTTCGGTAGTGATAAACTGACTGAGGAATCATATGCAGTCCTTGAAACCTTATCCGAATATTTGAAAGCGAACAAAGAGCAAGCGTATTACATTGTTGGTCACACAGACAACATCGGATCATTGCCAACAAATCAAGTTCTCTCAGAAAACAGAGCAAAATCAGTGATTACGGCCTTAACGTCAAAATATAGTATTGCTGCTTCGCAAATTTCAGCTCATGGAGTTGGGCAGTTATCTCCGCTTGCAATTAATACAACAGAAGAAGGTCGCGCATTGAATCGACGTGTAGAAATCGTGCTGAAATAGAAATAAAACTATAGAACAGTGATTAATCCTTGAATTGAAGGTCGAGATTGTGTCCTTCGAGCAATTCCATGTAATCCTTTACCTCGAATTCTGAAGGTTTGAAATTTTCTTTGCGGACTTTCGTCTCATGTTGACGCTGTACACTGCGTGCAAAACGTCGAATAGTTTCTTTAGAAGACAATATTAGACCGGGAACCTTCGCACTGTTTCCGTCATCATCTTTCGCAACCATCGTAAAATAGGAAGAGTTGCAATGTTTTATTTCTCCAGAGCGAATATCTTCAGTTTCAACGTGCAAACCGATAACCATTGAGGTATTCCCAGTATAATTAACAGAAGCTTTAAGGTGCAACATTTGTCCAACGTCAACAGGATTCAAAAAATCAACTTTGTTCACGGATGCTGTTACGCAGTAATTCCCTGAATGCTTTGAAGCGCATAAAAACGCAATTTGATCCATCAAGCCCAAAATATATCCACCATGAATTTTCCCGCTAAAATTGGAGTTGACGGGTGTCATGAGTAAACTCATACTCACTTGTGATTCTTCAACACTTTTATATTGCTTCATTTTTTCAGACATAATCATGCATTCTAAGATTCTATGACAAGTTAACTAAGATTTAAGAATTGAGTAATTTTAGTACTTGTAAACAACAAAAATAGGAACGTGAATAGAAAATTAACAGTACTTCTTCTGCTTATCGGATTTTTCGCCCATACACAGCAAATTGAAAATAATCAAGAAAAAATAAGGGAAGCACGACAGGATGTTTCAGAGCCTATTACTCTGTTTTTCTCTGAGTGCTTGCTAGAAACAGATTGTGATTCGTGTATTTCAGAATTGATCGTACACGCCAAGAGTACTTACAGCATTTATCTTATTGGAGGTGCTTTATATAACATTGATTCAGAAAAATCCTTTGAATTACATCAAAAAGCATATCAACTTCTTCCAAATGAGCTCAATTTCAACCTCGAATATGCAATGGAGCTTCATCGAAAAGGGAAGTTTGAAGATGCTGTCCCTTACTATTTAATTTACAAGAAAGAAGAACCATCCGATTTTAGAATTGATGTTTGGCTGAGTGAATGCTACCTGAATGCTGGAGAAATTGAAAAATCCATTGAACATTGGACAAAATCTAATCACCAAAAAAATCATACCGCAATAGACAAGGCTCTGCACTTAATTCATGGACGGACCGATCAGTTGAAAAAGCGTTCTCAATTAAGAAGTCAAATCGCTTTGAATAATACAAAAAGTGCCTATGAATTAATTTATATGGACTTGAACTGGGAGCGCGATTGGTGGAATACAACAATTCAGACCCCGCTTCTCGAAAAAGATTTAAACTTGATCGAAGAAAAATTTGGGAGTGAACATGAAGTCTACCAAGATTTATTGGCATATCGACAGATTAAAGAATTTTCAAAACAAACAGATAAAATCGATTCTATTGAGCTTGTTTTCAAAAAGAGAAAATTCATTTTAGATGGCGAACGACTCGTTCCTTTTGGAAAAATATCTTCCGACTTGATTCGAATCGCGCTAGTCAATAAACTAATTGATGACAAGACATTTTATTCCAATCGTAAGCAGGAAGTAATCGACCTCGCGGAAAAGCAAAAAGATGGAGATTTATTGAATATTTACGCTTATTTGGAAGCAAGCATTGAAGGTTTTGTGAGTGAAGAAACTGATGAAAAAGGATGGAATGACTTCCATGACGAACGATTTGCAGTCAGTTATTTTATTGGATTAGCACAAAAAAACAAATATGACAATCCAGATTTGAAGAAGGCTTTGCAGGACTTCCCTGAATCCGCAGAATTGCAATGGGTAAAATTTAAGTGTGCAATTGTCGAGGAAAAAGAATATCGTGCAGATCTAATCGAGCTTATAAAGAAAGAATTTAAAACACTACGTGCAGATAAGAACCGTTATTCTTATGGACTTAAAAGTTACTTTCACATTTTAGAGAATGGAATTTAGATGGCAAAACATCAAGCATATTCACTTGGAGATTCGGGTAGAACCAATTAAAGCGTAATCTCCATAACAGAAAGACAAAACATTGACCTCATCCAAAATATATCGAATATTTCGGTTCCTTCTAATCACCTCGGTTTGTATTATTGGAATAACTTATGGTTCAATCCGTTTCTGGTTGGGCTATCGATTTCAGGATGTTGTAGCCGATAAGGATTACCCGAGTTTGGTGAAAGACCTTCGTGCTTCAAAGGGTTTACCAGATAAAGTATATCAAGCGTTCGACCAAGTTCATGGCTATAATGGAACAATATCGACCAACTCTCTCATTCATAAAATACCGCTCGAATTATTATTAGTTTCCAGATCAAAGAGGAATAGAGATAACTGCCCCTGTTTCAAAATCAATTATCATTTTGTCGTCTCATTTTGGGATCGACTTACTGTTGGACTTCAACTCGATCATGACGTAGGTAGAAAAAAATGCCTCGATTATTACTTGAAYAATTTTTATTTCAACATTGAGCCAACTGGAATCAGAAATGCGGCTTTGTACTATTTCGGTAAATCACTTGAGTCAATGAATGAAACTGAATTAATCAAATTGTGCTTGATGACTAAGAATCCTTCGCTCTACAATCCAATCACACATCCAGAAAATATTGAGAGAGAATTGGAGAAGTTGAAATAATTGCAGCATTAATTAGATTGAGTAATTTTAAGACTTGATCTTATCAGTATGATTGCAAAAACACCTCTTCCACCCTATTACGCAGTAATTTTCTCATCTACGATGAGTGATAATCATGACGGGTATTCAGAAATGGCTGATTTAATGGTAAAGCTTGCAGAGCAACAAGATGGATTCCTAGGAATTGAAAGTGCCAGAGATGAGATAGGAATCACTGTCTCGTATTGGAAAGACCTTGAGTCAATTAAAAATTGGAAGATGCAATCAGATCATAAAATCGCTCAGAAAAATGGAAATTCCGATTGGTATGCTCGATATAAAGTAAGAATTTCAAAAGTCGAAAGGGACTATGAATTTGAAAGATAAATTGGGTCGACCTTCTTCAATTAATGGGCATGAAAATTGCTACTTTTGAAATAATTGATACAAATTTTGACTCGAAAACTCCTCTTCCTTCCGCTCATCATCCTGTTCATCTCGTGTACGGTTACCAAACGCGTTCATCGTCGTGGATTCCATGTTCAATGGCATAAAATTGAGAGAACACAATCAGCAGAGAAAAAGGGGGCGATCTCAAACGAAGTTCAAAGAGATAATTCAAATCAAGAAATTGCTTCGTATTCGAAAAAGGCAAACCCAATAGATAGTACAAGTCTAGAATCAAACGATGAACTTGTAAGGGCTTCAACACTATCCCCCAAACCTGAAAAAAGCGTGCTTACAACGCTACGCCCATCCATCACTGAAAACTTAGATTTCGAATCGATTCTCAATACGAAAAAGGAAAGTGCACGAGCGATTTCCTACAAATCAAGTCGACCCATTTTCTGGCGGATGAGTGCAAAAAGCCTCAAGAACATAGGACTTGTGTTAATCTGGATTGGAGCAATGCTATTATTAGCAAGTTTACTCGCTCAACTGGGTGCTTTCTCCAGTTCTGGTGACGGAGGAGGTGGTGCATGGCTAAATTTCTTTCTCGACCTTACGACCATCTCGGGTTGGTTCTGGCTCCTTGTATTTGTTATTGTGTTTGCTCTAGTAGCATATCTCTTTTTCCTCTTAGTGATTTACGTTTTAGGAGGACCAATGGTTGGAGCAATCGTAGGCTTGTCCATTCTCGCCCTTGGAATATTTTTCTATACGCTTGGAAAGAAACGTGAAACGGAACCATAAACGATATGTTGAATATAAACCATCTAAGATTTTATCCCTAATTTTCCTTTCGGCGAATCACAAAAAAATCACATTGAGCATGAAATTTCTTTTTACCGCACTCCTTCTCTTTTTGTCAATGAGCTTCGCGTACAGTCAAACGCTTTGGTCACGTGCGAAGATAAACTCTGACGATGGAGCCAAATACGGAATTGTGCTTACTGATGGTTCGTGGTTAATTGAGCCAAACTACGACGATATTAGAACTATCACTAATGGTGGTTACCATCCCAAATGGTACTTTATGGTCGAAGAAGATGATAAATATGGACTGCTCGATTCAACAGGAAAAACAATCCTTGCAACATCATTTGATATCATAAAACTCTCCAATCAATTTATCTGGGTGGATATTGATGGGAAATGTGGAGCGTATTCTTTCAGTGGTCGGAAAATGCTGGATACAAAGTATGAACAAGTGATCAATGGCTCATATCAAAATTATGTGCAAATTTCCCCACAAAGGGAATACATCGGCTTTGGTACTGAAGGCCATTTTGGTTTGGTTGATACCTCAGGAAATGTGATTGTCCCTCCAAACTATGATTACATCATTCATAAAAGTGGATTTTATTCTGTCCGCAAAAACGGTGTTCTAAGTTTGTACAGTCGTTTTGGAGTTAAGTTGAATACTGCACAATTTACTGATTTTGATGGCGACCATTCTCAAAGGTCACCTCGCGGTTATATCAAAGCTAAATCCAATGGAAAATGGGGAATGATTGATTCCATTGGGAATGTCGTCCTAGAACCCGAGTATTCAGATATATATCTGAATAAATCTTATGTCCATCTCGTATCCAGTCACTGGAAGGGAATTGCTCTCTACTCTGGCGAGGTGATTTTGGAGCCAATCTATAATAGCATTTCTACAGACGAAGGAAAAAGATTTTTCTGCTATCTAGAAAATGGAAAATATGGACTTTCCACAACTACGGGGAAACCAGTCCTTCCTGTTGAGTATGATGAAATTCGTATTAGCTCTTATCATATCGAGATTAAAAAAGATGGGAAATATGGAATTTGCGACAAGGATGGTCAGATCATTTTAGAAGCTGAATATGAAACAGTAAGCCATGAGTATGGATCACCAATAATCACCTACATCAAAAACGGGAAATTTGGAGCCGTAGACACAAACGCAAGAAAAATAGCGGCACCGATTTACGATGAACTCCGTGTTAGTAGAAACTGGATTTTGGCTAAGCTGAATGGAAAAATTAGTGGGTTTAATTTCAATGGAGATGTTCTCTTTACATCTGTGGACGACATCAGATGTATTAATGACTTATTCTTTTACAAGAAAAACGACCGTTGGGGAGCCGTAAACATTGAAGGAAAAGAAGTGATTCCTCCGCTCTATTCAGAAATAGGATATTCTATGAGCTATGGTCCATTACCTGTCAAAAAAGGCAACAAATGGGGGTACATTTCTGCCAAAGGTGAAACCGTAATACCGTTCATGTATGACACCGCGAACGATTTCAGCCGTTCAGGTGGGCGAGTTACTAAAAACGGAAAAAAAATCTATATCGACGAAAATAACAAGCCATTTCAAAACGACAATAATCCGTTTGCATCATGGGGTTCAGGGGGCGGCAGTGGATTTGGAACAGGAGCGGGACCAGCACCGGCCGTTGATTATGGACGAAATAGGCTAGCGCACCTTCCAAAACTTCAAGTCTTATCGTCAAATGGCAATATTGGTTTAAAAGACAAGGAAACAACTATTCTTCCTCCAGAATACAGTAAAATCATCGTTTCACAACACCCGGTTTTACTTGCTCAAAAAAATGACCGTTGGGGAGCATTCGATCTTGTAGGAAAACCTTTATTGGAGATGAAATATGCTGAACTCACACCTTTCTTACCGTTTGGTAAACATAGAGAGCGCCAATGTGCTGTATATTCCAATCAATCGACAGAACCTGAATTCATCGAAAGCTCTAAAGAATCGAAAGCTACATGGCCTTTTTATGAAACACTGTTCGACAAGCAAGTACAGCGCAACGGATTCTATTCAAACCTACACCAACGCGCTCGTTTTCCAGAAGGATCAAAAGCAATGGAGGAATTCATTCGATCGGAAATGAAATTCCCAAGAAAAGCACGTAAGCTGAATAGGATAACAACGGTCTACGCAAAATGTATCGTTGAAGTGGACGGTCAAATTTCTTCAATTAAGGTTGATGACCCAACGATAGAGTCGTACTTTATTAAAGAAGCAAAGCGCATTATTCAGGCCATGCCGCCATTTCATGCTGGACGTTACTACAAGAATAACGAAGAGGTTCGTTCTCAAATCACTGTTCAAGTTATTTTTGATCCGACTAACTTCAAAAAATCAAACTAATTAATTTTAATTCCATGAAACACATCTTYTTACTCCTCCTAATTAGTCTAAGCGCTACTTTTCTAACTGCCCAATCAGAAGTTTCGATTCAAATTGAATTATTGACACCAGATATTATTGGTGGAGTCATTCTCGAACAAGATTCCTTTATTGAATGGATAAAATTGGTGAACGAAGAGATTAAAACGGAATGTGCGAAAGAAAGCGGTAACAAAGATCTGATTGTCAGTATCACAATTCACAGTCATAAAGATGCTACGGTTGAATTATTTTCACTGCCGGAAATTGCACCTTCGATYATCAAAGCACTTCAAAAGAAAATTGCTTCCCACAAATCACCGAGAACAAAATTCAACGAGTATTCATTAATTATTGGTGGAAAAAWCAATGAAGGATCTCCATCTGATGGTGACTTCTCCTCTGTTCTCGTCCTTCCTTACGACAGAAAAATAGAGGCATTCAAAGCACTCAGCTTAGTTGATAAGCAGCGAGATATTGAATATTGGATGCGAAAAGATATCCTTCCTATTCTCGCTCATTTAGAAACGAATGTCGATTCAGCATATCTAGGTGTTTTAAGTGTAGGTAATGTGGTCAAAGAAGGAGACTTTCTACAGAGATCTACAGAAACAGTTACCGATGAAAATCCGGATTATTGGCGGGCAACAATGGAAATGAGCAGAGGCAATCAACTCATCCCGTTTACAAAAGCATGTATGTTCCTTGCAAATGGTGAGTTTGATAAGGCAAAACGCTTGCTAGATGTCATCGGATTTTTCTATGACAAGACTACACTTCCTTCAAAGTTTGATCGAGAAATTAGTGACAAACTCAGTCTCTACATGAATGAACTTGGAGAGGAAATTGAAAAAGGAATTGCTTTGCATGATGCAGGTAAATTCAAGGATGCAATTAAACTTTATAAAAAGCTATTAAAGGATTTTCCGAAATCTGCGTGGTTGAACTATGAACTTTACTTCTCAAAAGCAGCCGCTTCTGGTGATTTTGGCATTGAAGGCGATGAATGGAAAAAGGCCAAGGAAACAATCTACGGTTGTGATCCAATGTACCCCTTAAATGCACAAGCTAAATCAGGAAAAGAAGGCTACCGTTTGTTTAGAAGACAAGAAATCAATGGTTTATTCTCTTCAGAGGACGAACTTAAATCAGATTTCACAAAGTACGCCGACATCGCTTTGGATTTGGAGAATTATGGTTTCGCTGCTCAAATCTATTGGTTGGCGCTTTCTCACCTTGCGAAAGAAGATTATGATGAACGAGATCTTCTCGCCCACTTTTTGTACTGTATAGACAAACTTGGTGACACTGAAACTATCGACAATTTCAAAGATGATTATACGGCCAAATTTGCTGAAATCGAAGCAGAACGATTAGAACTTATGCGCAGTAGCTTTATGTATAAAGCATTCAAAAAAGAAGAATAGTCATGTATCTAGGACAAATCAATCATCGCTTTTCCCCATAGGAAAACTAGTATGGCTGCTACTTCGGACAGTGATCTATCGTATAGATTTGGTGAATTCCGTAAATTTGAATGTAAATTAAACCTACGCCATGTATAAGAATGACCTCAATAACTTCTTTTCCTATTCATTTTCCGTTGATTGTGTCATTTTCGGATTTAAGAATGGTGAAATTAATGCCTTGATGATCAAACGATCGAAGGAGCCATTCCTCAATCATTGGGCAATCCCAGGTGATTTGGTTTATCCAAATGAAGACCTTCAAGATGCAGCAACACGGATATTAACGGAGTTAACCAATATTAGCAATCTTCATTTACATCAAGCACAAACCTTTGGTAATCCAAATCGTCACCCTAAAGGACGTGTAATTACAACTGCATATTTTGCTTTGATCCGAAATGCAGACTTTCAAATTGAGGCTTCGTCCTTTGCTGAAGAAGTAAAATGGGTTCCAATTCACGAAGTTCCTGATCTGGCATTTGATCACAACCTCATTTTGAATTCAACTTACGATTTGTTGAAACAAAAACTATTCTACGAACCAATTTGTTTCGATCTACTTCCTGAGAAATTTACGCTAAACCAAATGCAACAGTTATTTGAATATGTGAATGAATCTGAAATGGACAAAGCAAATTTCAGAAAAAAAATTCGACCAATCCCGCTTATTGCACTTGGTGAGAAACAACAAAATGTCAAGCATCGCCCTGCAAAACTGTTCTCTTTCGATTCAGATAAGTACTTAGAAATTGCAGGTGAAGACGGATATCAATTCAAAATCTAAATTTCAAACGAACTATTTCCATTTTTTGCTTGGAAGGGATAGCTTAGGTCGTCCCATTTATAGGGAGGATGAGAATCACATTTTAATGTTGTTTACTCAAAAAAAATATTGCTTTTATATTTATTACTTTCGTTGGCTAATATCTAGAAATCGCTTAACATGCGAATACACAAAATACACATATGGCATCAGGATTTTTTGCTTTATTAGATGACATTGCAGCTCTCATGGATGATGTGGCTGCCATGAGTAAAATCGCAACAAAAAAAACAGCGGGTATTCTCGCGGATGATTTAGCAGTCAACGCTGATAAGGCTTCGGGCTTTGTTTCATCAAGAGAACTTCCTGTTTTATGGAAAATAACCAAAGGATCTTTTCTAAATAAACTGATCATCCTTCCGATTGCTTTTCTCCTAAGTGCTTTCCTTCCAGGAGCTATTGTTCCAATTCTGGTTCTAGGCGGTGTTTACTTGGCGTATGAAGGGGCTGAGAAAATTTACGAATTCTTGTTTCATAGAAATCAGACTAAAACAACCGTTGATCGCGTTGAAATGACGCAGGACGAGTTGTTAGAATTTGAGAAGAAAAAGGTGAAATCTGCCATAGTTGTGGATTTCATCCTGTCTATAGAAATCATTATCATAGCATTAGGCTCAGTAATTGATCAAGGTCTTGCGGTACAAATCGGGGTGGTAACAATAGTTGCTATTTTGGCAACCATCGGAGTGTATGGCATTGTAGCCTTAATCGTGCGCATGGATGATATGGGGTATAGATTGATCGCATATAGTAAGAGCGAGACAAGCATTTCAAAAAGCATAGGAACTGGCTTGGTCAAGACCTTACCTTTCGTTATTAGAAGTTTAGCSGTAATTGGAACGTTTGCAATGATTTTGGTTGCAGGAGGAATTTTTGTTCATAATATCCAATTCGTACATGACTTAGTGCACACTTTACCTGCATTGTTGGGTGAATTTATTGTTGGTTTGATTGTCGGAATTGCTGCATTATTGGTGTTCAAACTTGTTATGACCATTTTGGGCAAGAARAGTGAACATTAAGCGGGGCGAATGATCATAATTAATGCACAACTTGAAGCTCATCAAACGAGTAGAACTGACACTACATCATCAGAAATGCTTTAGTCAAGGAACACGATTTTTTAACTAATCAACAATTACATATCTTTACCAAGCGTTAATCATTACCTAATTTAAATACTACACATGACATCATCGAGCTTAGCACATATTATTCAAGGCATTCCAAAAACTGAACTTCACTTGCACATCGAAGGAAGTTTTGAACCAGAACTCATGTTCGAAATAGCCAATAGAAATAATATAGCTTTGGATTACGATTCCATCGAATCGTTAAAAAAAGCGTACAAGTTTAATAATCTTCAAGAATTCTTAGACATCTACTACACAGGTGCTCAAGTATTGATTCATGAACAAGATTTTTTCGACTTGACGTGGGCTTATCTCACCAAAGTACATAGTCAAAATGTGGTCCATGTGGAAGTGTTTTTCGATCCACAAACTCATACTGACAGAGGGATTGAATTTGACGTTGTTATTAAAGGAATTTATAGAGCGCTTGAAAAAGCCAAAGCTGAATTGAACATCACGTACAAACTCATCATGTCTTATTTACGGCATTTGAGTGAGGAAGAAGCATTCAAAACGCTTGAATCGTCTGTTCCATTCAAGGAGTGGATTGATGGCGTAGGATTGGATTCATCGGAGATGGGTAACCCTCCTAGTAAGTTTATTAATGTATTTAAAGCATCTGCTGATCACGGTTACAAGTTAGTAGCTCATGCAGGAGAAGAAGGTCCGTCAGACTATATATGGGAAGCGCTAGATTTGTTGAACGTTGAAAGAATCGATCATGGGAATCGTTGTTTGAATGACGAAAAATTGGTGCAGCGATTGCTCGATGAAAACATTGCATTAACCTTGTGTCCATTAAGTAATTTAGAACTCAAAGTGATCCAAAAGATGGAGGATCATCCTCTTGTAGAAATGCTCGACAAAGGAATATTGGCTACGATTCATTCCGACGACCCAGCTTATTTTGGAGGCTACATGAACGAGAATTATTACGAAACGGCAAAAGCCTTAAACCTCACGAAAGATCATTTGATGCAATTGGCGATCAATGGTTTTAAAGCAAGTTGGTTGAGTTCTGATGAGAAAGAAAAGCACATTGAAAAAGTTAAGAGTTACTTCAATTTGATGAATTAATTATACAACTCGAAAAAGACATATTTAAAACCCAACGTACTCTGCAAAGATGCAGAGTACGTTGATAATATCTTTACCAGTACTGTTCCATCATTCTTTCGGTAAACGAGTATGCCCGGAATTACTTGGAATACTTTATGCATTCATTTGATCCAAGTGATACGAAATCAGCCCATCAATTGGCTTTCGAATAACCTGCCCCATTTTGACATTATAGAAATCACATGCATCAGACAATTGGTCTTTGAAAAGATATGCAATCGACCCAATAAAATGAACCTTGTAGTTCTTGTAATCTTGATAGCAGCAAACGTGCACTTCAACAAACTCTTTAAATCCCTTACAAATCATTTCCTTGATAAATGCATCGTCTGAGTGCTCAAAAATGAACTTCATAAACGAAGCTAGGTAGACATTTGCATTCGGCTCCATGTAAACACGACGAACGATCTCCTCCTTGGTCAATTTCACATCATTCTTAAGCGCATCGCTAATCCTTTTTGGAAGTCGGTGATACAAGTAGTTGGCAACTAACTTCTTTCCGAAATAAGCTCCACTCCCTTCATCTCCTAAAATATAACCAAGCGCTGGTACTTCCTCAATCACGTTTTCACCATCGAAAAAACAAGAATTTGATCCTGTTCCAATAATGCATGAGATGGCAGGTTCGTTTTCATACGTCGCAAATGCACATGCTTTTAAATCATGGTCGACCACAATTTCTGCTTTTCTGAAAACCTTAGACAATCCACCATGAATGATTTGATTCAACTTTTCTGAAGAACATCCGGCGCCATAAAAAAACAAGTGCGTCACTTCATCTCGATAGCCGAATAAATTTAAATTTTCCGCAATTGCCTTGTAGACAGTTTCCTCACTATGGAAAAAAGGGTTTAACCCCATTGTATTGAAAGACTCATTGGAAGAATCTTTTAATAAAACCCAGTCACTTTTTGTGGAACCGCTATCGACTATTAAATGCATGAAAGAACCTATTAAATTTGACCTAGTATCATTAGAGATGTAGCGTAAATATAGAAAGAAAAGATCTCGCATTCGATCACCAAGGAATTCTGACTACTGCATTTCAACGTTCGAAATCAAGCCTAAAAAATCATCCGATTGGCTTTAATTTAAAAGTTGAATAAATTCACATTTCCAGAACTTCAAAAATTATACGGATTAATTCTTGGTAGAACCCTATATAAACGTAATTTCAGAGGAAATAAGCCGTCACAACGATTTCAGTTCAATTAGTCAAACCATAATTCACGTTTGAAAAGTGGATTTGACAATTTCGGATTCTAGACACTTCTTGTAAGTCAAACAATAAGCGCTCTATTTTGTATAACACATTTCGTATGAGTAATAAACGACCAAAAATAATTAAGCCATTCAATGCAGTCATCTTCGGAGGTGATGGTGACTTAGCATTCCGAAAAATTTACCCTGCCCTTTTCCACCGATTTGTGGCAAAGCAGCTCGATCTAGATCACGACATTTTTGCAATCACACGCACTGAAAACTGCGATAAGAAGTTCTATGGTAATCTTGAAAAATTCATCACAGAGTCAATTGATTATGAGCTAGATTCTAGTCTAATTGCTGTTTTTGCAAAAAAAATTAAGCTCTTGTATATCCCCGTTCACACGAAAACGGCCTATGCAAAACTAAAAAAATACCTAGATGATACCCCAACACGTCAGTGTGTCTATTATCTATCAACGCCTTCATCAGTATTTGGAGAAATCTCAGATTGCTTAAAGCGCTGTGAGTTAATCAATGATCTAAGTAAAGTTGTTTTGGAAAAGCCACTGGGAAACAGTTTGGCAACCTCTCGAGCAATTCATTCAAAAATTGCAGCTTCATTTACTGAACGTCAAATTTATCGAATCGACCACTATCTTGGAAAAGAAACCGTTCAAAATTTAATGGTTCTTCGCTTTGCTAATAGACTGTTCGAATCATCATGGGATTCAGAAAACATAGATAACGTTCAAATTACGGTTGCAGAAAATCTAGGAGTTGAAAAACGCGGCGATTATTATGATCAAAGTGGTGCCTTGCTTGACATGGTTCAAAATCACCTACTGCAATTGCTTTGTTTAATTGCAATGGAGCCACCTTCAAAGCTCGAAGCGAATAACGTTAGAAATGAAAAATTAAAAGTTCTGAATGCCATTCGTTTGTTCGATGAAAACTCTGTGAAGGATGGAACTGTGCGTGGTCAATACACTCGAGGCAACATGGAGGGGGAAAAAATCAGTTCTTACCTCGAAGATATAGGAAAGTATGAATCAGAAACGGAAACATTTGTCGCGATTAAAGCTTACATAGACAATTGGAGATGGAAAGACACTCCTTTTTACTTGCGGACTGGAAAACGAATGATCAAAAGGTATTCTGAGATCGTTATCAATTTTAAATCAGTTAAGCACAACGTATTTGATTCAAACGGTGATATTCCTGGTAACAAACTCATTATTCGTCTTCAACCAGAAGAGCGAATTGAACTTGTTCAAATGACCAAACTACCTGGTCCTGGTGGATATCGATACGAGCCAATTTCGCTAAAACTGGATTACGTTGATTTTTTTAATGAGCGATTCCCAGAAGCATACGAACGTTTAATGATTGACATTTTACGTGGAGAGCAAACACTATTTATGCGCCAAGATGAATTGGACGCTGCTTGGGTTTGGATTGAGTCTATTGTCAATAGTTGGAAAAAGTCTAAACAACAGAAAATATTATACGAAGCAGGATCTTGGGGTCCTGGAGATGGTATTTTAAATAAAAATCATGAATGGTCAAAATCAATAAAGATTAATGAGAACGAAACATTATAAAAACACCAATGAGCTGGAGGCAGCTCTTCATCGAGAAATCACAACAAAAATCACACTTTCCATTCAGGAATTTGGTGATGCGCGAATTCTACTTTCTGGAGGAAACACTCCAAAATCACTTTACGAAAAAATTGCAAAAACATCAATTGATTGGTCGAAGGTGATCATCGGCCTGATAGATGATCGCAATGTTGAACTATCAAGTGAACACAGTAACGAACGCATGCTTCGCGAAACATTCTCTAAACCTGATCAAAAAGGACCAAAAATCATTGGAATGGTTGGAGAGAAAATGACCCGTTCAAAAATCGAAAAGCGCTACGCAGATTTTTTTGAACGAATCGATTATACACTTTTGGGTATGGGAGATGATGGTCATACTGCTTCGCTTTTCCCAAATGATATTCAATCAGAATCAAGCTTACGCCATAGAGATAAAGGAATTATTTTCACAACTGCTCCAAGTTTCCCGAAAGATCGCATTTCTTGCAGCAGAGGTCTAATAATTTCCAGTCAAAGTATTGGTCTAATGATTCGCGGTGAGAAAAAGCTCGCAGTTCTTGAGGAAGCTGAACAACATTTGCTACCAATTAGTTACTTTACAAATGCGTGCCAACAATTAACTACTTATTATAGTAAATTATGAGTGTACATTCAGAAATTCAACGGATTACGGATCGAATCATTGCCAAAAGTGCGAGTACTCGTTCGGCATATGTCGCACAGATGAAACAGCAGTTTGAGCAAGATTCAACACGTTCAGGTTTACATTGTGGGAATTTGGCTCATGCATTTGCTGGATGTAGTCCAACTGATAAATCCGCTATTTCCGAAGGTAAGATCCCGAATTTAGGAATTATCACAGCATACAATGACATGCTTTCTGCTCACAAACCGTTTGAACATTTCCCTGAGATGATCCGTGAATTTGCTCAAAAACACAATGCCGTAGCGCAAGTAGCTGGTGCTGTTCCTGCGATGTGTGATGGCGTAACACAAGGTCAAGTTGGAATGGAATTATCACTTTACAGTCGTGATGTGATCGCTCTTTCAACAACAATTGGACTTTCTCACAACATGTTTGAAGGAGTCATCAATCTAGGAATTTGCGATAAAATTGTTCCTGGCTTACTGATTGGAAACTTAAAATTTGGAAACCTCTACTCGCTCTTCATGCCTGGAGGCCCAATGGAGTCAGGAATTAGTAATGAAGAAAAAGCTCAAATCAGACGCGATTATGCCGAAGGGAAAATTGATCGAGCGACACTATTGAAGGGTGAATCAGATTCATACCATTCTCCAGGGACGTGCACATTCTACGGAACGGCAAACAGCAATCAAATGTTGATGGAAATAATGGGACTACAACTTCCGGGTTCAAGTTTCGTAAATCCAGGAACCGAACTGCGCACATTACTCAACGAAGAAGCTGTCAAAGTACTTGTTGAAATGATCGGAGAGAAAAGTTTCAGCCGTACGATCTCGCAAATTGTGAGCGAAAAAACGATCGTAAATGCTGTAATTGGGCTTTTAGCAACTGGAGGATCTACGAATCATACGCTTCACTTGATTGCAATTGCAAAAGCAGCAGGAATCATTATTGATTGGACTGATTTCTCTGAATTATCAAAGGTAGTACCTCTACTCACACGTGTTTACCCAAATGGCGCTGCAGATATAAATCATTTCCATGCCTCAGGAGGAATGGGATTTGTCATTCACACCTTACTCGAAAACGGATTGTTACATGAAGATGTGAATACGATTCTTGGTAAAGGACTCAGTAGGTATACATCAGAACCAAAAATCAACGATCATAAGTTAATTTGGACCGATGGCGCTAAAACTTCATTAAACGAGTCGATTCTACGACCAGTTGATAATCCCTTTAGTCCTGTAGGAGGTATTACAATGCTCGAAGGGAACATCGGGCGATCAGTACTCAAAACATCCGCTGTCGCTCCAGAAAACTATATTACGGAAGCTCCAGCGATTGTATTTAACGAGCAAGAAGATTTAATTGCAGCTTTCAAAAATGATGAACTCAATAAAGATTTCGTTGCTGTTTTGCCTTTCCAAGGTCCAAGACAAAATGGAATGCCTGAATTACATCAATTGACACCAACATTAACGATTCTTCAAAAAAGAGGATACCGCGTAGCGCTTGTTACAGATGGAAGAATGTCAGGTGCATCAGGAAAAGTTCCGTCAGCAATTCACGTTACACCAGAAGCGAGAAGTGGAGGCGCAATTGGGAAAATTCGAACAGGAGATCTAATTTGTGTTGATGCAAAAAATGGAATCCTTGAATGCAAAGAAAGCACGATGTCAGATCGAACAGTAGAAATTAAAGACAACTCTCAATCCGTTGGAGCAGGACGTGAATTGTTTAGCTCACTGCGTCAAATCATTTCTTCAAGCGAAGAAGGCGCAAGTTTTATCCTATAAATTATGACGCAAAACAACATTGTAGCGATACTGAAGGATCATCCAATAATTCCTGTGGTTACGATTCATTCTGAAGAGGAAATCGATCCAATCATAAGCAAACTCAAGGAGATGAATGTTTTCTGTATTGAAGTTACACTTCGAACGGATTTTGCATTCGAAGCTCTTCAACTAATCAAAGATCGTTACTCAGATAGCCTCTCTCTTGGTGTAGGAACAGTTATTTCGGAAGACCAAATTGATAAATTAGTATCAATTGGAGTCGACTTTATCGTCAGTCCGGGCTTGACTCCTACTCTATACAATCACCTTCTTGCATCCTCTATTCCTTTCATTCCTGGAGTTACGACTCCAAGTGAAATCATGCGAGCAATTGAATTAGGCTGTGATAAGCTCAAATTCTTTCCTGCAAATCTATTTGGTGGAATTAAGGCATTGAAAACGTATGGAAATGTCTTCCCTCAAGTGCAATTTTGCCCAACAGGAGGAGTAAATGAATTGACCTATGAAGATTACCTTTCATTGGAGAATGTTATTTCTGTTGGCGGGTCATGGATGATCAAATAAGTCTCAATAAATTACTGCTCATCTTGAAAACATGTCCGTCTGTCTATTAGACATAAAGAGTTCATCGGTCAATCTGATTTTTACTTAACTTGAACGATACTCTCAAAATGCATGGAAAAATTCCCGGTACTACAGAATGAGCTCATGCGGCTAGAAAAATTGTATAGTTACAATATTCTTAATATGGAACGAGAGGATGGTTTCGATAATCTAACAAAATTAGCGGCTTCAATTCTGGCTGTTCCAGTTTGTCAAATCACCTTGATGGATGCTAATTGGCAGACATTTATTTCGAATGTTGGAACCGATATGAAAGGGAATTATCGCGAGATAGCATTTTGCAAATACTGTGTTGTTCAAGAGAACATTTTAGAAATTGAGGATGCCACGAAAGACGAACGTTTCTCTCAAAATCCACTTGTCATCAATAAACCCAATCTTCGCTATTATATCGGAGCTCCTTTAATGGACAAAGAAGGTTACATCATTGGGACGGTGTGCGGATACGACATCAAACCTCGTCAAATGTCCGATTCTCAAAAAATCGCGTTGAAGCAAATAACTTCCACTGTTATGCGACTCATCCACCTACGAAAAGTCGATCTGAATCAAAACAAGTACAAGGGAATCGTCAATTTAAGCCAAGATCTACTATGTACCCTATCAAAAGATGGTTTTCTGAAGGAACTCAATCCAGCGATTTGTGAAATTCTAGATGCAACACGCGAAGAATTGTTGAGTCGAGAGTTTTCTCAATGGGTTCATCCCGAAGATATTGATTCATATATCAAACTCTTCCATAATTTCGATCAGGTTCACACAGGATTAATTTTTCGCCTAAAGAAATCAGATGGGGAGTTCGTCACGATAGAGTGGTCATCTTATTTTAGCATAGAACTAAACATAATAGTACTCTCTGGTCATGACATTTCTGAAGCTTTGTCACGTCAATCAGAATTGCAAGAATCAATTATCCGCGCAAATGAAGCTGTTCAAATGAAAGATCAATTTCTTTCTGATATGAGTCATGAAATCCGAACTCCTCTCGCTTCAATTGTTGGTTTTAATGAACTCCTGACGACTTCTAATCTCTCGACAGAGCAAAAATCATATGCTGACGCTGTAAACATTGCAGCGGAAAGCCTCATCAATATTGTAAATGAAGTTCTCGATGTTTACAAATTTACCAACCATGAAATAACATTGGATCCATCTTCCGAAGACCTCTACTCTATTCTCAATAAGGTAAAAAAACTATATGCTTTAAAAGCTGCATCCAAAAACATTACATTAGAATTAGATTTCGATGAGCAAATTCCAAATAGTCTCAATATTGATCGAACTCGGTTAATACAAATCATTTCCAGCTTAACGAGTAATGCCATTAAGTTCACCCGTAAAGGCTCAGTAACTATTTCAGCTAAACTTGTTTCGAAGCTCAACAATCTGGCAATAGTAGAGATTTCTGTAAATGACACCGGAATTGGGATTAATCAATCACATCAGGATGCCATTTTCGAGTGTTCTAAACAATCCAATGAGGCGACATGGAAACAATATGGAGGCACTGGTCTTGGATTGAGCATCGTGAAGCTTTTAGTAGAACTACACAATTCAAATTTGGTACTCAAGAGTATCCCCAATAAGGGAACCACATTCAGTTTTGAAGTGACCTTCTCTTTAAGTGATTTAAAAACTGTCATCAAAGCTTCAAGCAAAACAGCTCTTTTAAATATTCCATCGTTGAATGGGATTCAAGTTTTACTTGCCGAAGACAACAAGCACCTTCAAATCCTTTGCAAAACGTTTATTGAACGAAATGAAGGCGTAATTCATATCGTTTCGAACGGTCAAGAAGCAATTAAATATCTTACTCAGCACACTGTAGATGTAGTGTTACTCGATATGCAAATGCCCTTAATCAATGGGATTCAAGTTGCGAAACACATTCGAAATGAACTAAACTTGAATTGCCCAGTCATTGTATGCTCAGCGAATTTATTAGACCTTAACTATACACCAGAAGACCTCAAGTATCTGGATGAATTTATCCCCAAACCATACACTGAATTTAGATTAATCACAGAAATTCTCCAACAATTTGAATCAAAGGCTTCAAATTCGATCAAAGATGATTTTAAAACAATCATGAATGAGTTGCGCAAGAAAGAGGGTGATGAGTTGGTGAATGAATTTGAGAAAATTTTCAAGAATCGAATACCACAAGATATTGATGATTTAATTCGAGCCCGAGAGAACAAGAACTTCGATGAAATTCAGAACAAAGCCCATTATTTATTGACGACACTACTCACCTTAAAATTTGAGCAAGGATTTGGCTTAGCGGGTGAGTTAGAAAAGGCCGTTGATAACAATAAAAACGCCTATGCATTGATGCTAACGGACCGTTTTATTGACTATCTTAATACCGCATTAAAGGAAATATAAATGAATGCTACTGATCTTAAAGTACTAATTATTGAAGATGAATTAATCTTTGCACGCCAGCTTGAAAGTTGGCTCAAAAATAAAGTGTCCAAGGTTTTCTTTTCGACGAATACTGACAACGGATCTTTTTACATTTCTCAAGAGAAACCTGATATTATTTTTCTAGACAACCAACTACCTGGAACTAATGGCATTGATGTCATCGAATTCTATAAAGAACAAGCGCCCAATAGTATTTTAGTAATAATGTCAAGTGTTTTTCGGTCGGACGAAATCTCACTGGCATTGAAGAATGGTGCAGATTACGTATTAAATAAGAAAAATGAAAATGAATCTGGTCTAGAATCAATTGTTCGGGCGAGTGCTCAATCGAAGGCTACGGGAAGTCCATTTTGGAAATTTATGGAGTTTATTGCACCAAAAAAATCAACTTCATCAAAACAAATAGCTATTCTTGAAAACGAGGAAATGTTCTCGTTTCAGCTTTCAATGATCTTAAATAACCTTCCATCTCAAAAGAAACACGCTCTTTGTCGCTCTATGGGAACCGAGGAATTCATTCAATCGTGCGAAAGAAATGGAATTCCGGATATTTTATTTTTAGATTATTCTTTAGAGGATAATATGGGAGATGATGTTCTTGAATATCTAAGAAAACAAAACAGTTCGTGTAAGACAATCATCATTAGTTCAAAAATTGATATTGACACTGCGTTAACGTTGAATTTAGAGGGTGTTTCTGAATTCATCATGAAGGATGAAAATTGGCAAGAAAGCATTCGCGAATGTGCTTCAAACCTTCAACTATAATTCTAACTATTAATCGTCGAAACGAAGATTTCAAGATATTGAAGCTATTCCTTCTGATTATTTTAATGCTGGGCACCTTCTTCCAATAACCATTGGAGTAAGGTGTTTTTTTTTGTTCTATATCCCAAAACAGGTATTTATACCCGTAATCGAAAGCTTATCTAGGCGTACCTTTACTTCAACGAAATTAGCAAACACATATTTTTTTATGTAAAGATATTCCCCTAAATCACCTTCGGAGCCGTCAATGAAAATTGGAGGTTCCGAAGTTCACTCCTCTTATTTGGCTCTCTCCGCACATGCGTTTTTGGAAACTCTGCAAAACCATAAACGTAGTCAATAGTAAGCTGCTGATTTTATCAGTATTAGTTCATTAACTCTGGTCGCTTAAATAGTGCCAGAGTTTTTTTATTCAAAAAATTGATTGATTCTAGTTTAATCGTTCTGCAGTGAATTGTTTCAACCATTCAATGGCATCTTCCCGATTATCGAATATTTTAGTAGGAATTGGCGGCTCTTTTGATACACTGAGGAAAAATCTCATTGCCATCCTCTGTGCAAAATTTGAGATATAGAATCCTCCGGCGCTAACTAGTTGAGTTGCATCGTCTGAACTTAAGAATTTCATGGCTTTAGAATCAGTGGTCCAATACAATCCGCTGATGTCAGCTAACCCAGGACGAGTACTCCCTTCAGCTACTGCAAGTCGCTCACTTACTAAGGTTTGCGCAATTTCCAACGTAACTCTCAATCCCTTCTTGTATTTTTGCACAGTTATCCCATCCTCGAGCCAGGTTTCAGCATAGGCACACTCTCGATAATTCCGAATATTTGGCATTACAACTTTCTATTTGTAGCCACAATATACAGTTTTGTTACTAACATATACCGTGGAATATATTTTGAATAAGCAATCAATAGTGTTAAATCGCTAACTATAATAACCAAATCACAAATTAAGTAATTATGACAAAACACAAATCGAATCAGAAGCTTAACACCGTGAACGAGATCATTATCAAGGGTGTATCTCGAAATGTCCTTCAGCTAAGGACCGAGGATTATGCTTACAATGGCAGAACTGTCCACGTTAATGGACAAGAGCTAATTAATTTTGGATCCTGTTCCTATTTGGGGCTCGAAATGGATGAAAGATTAAAACAAGGAGCCATTGATGCAATCCAGCGGTACGGTGTGCAATTTTCTTCTTCCAGGAGTTACCTTTCGAATACTCTGTACACAGAGTGGGAATCACTCCTAGAGCAAATGTTTGATGCTCACGTTGTTACATCAACATCCGTGTCACTTGGGCACCATTCCGTAATCCCCGTAATTGTTGAGCCAGGAGATTTAATCATCCAAGACCAACAAGTGCACGCAAGTGTGCAGGATGCAGTTAGCAAGATGAAATCTCAAGGGGTTGATATTCAAATTGTTCGACACAACAGACTGGATCAACTCGAGAAAAAAATCATCGAGAACAAAAACCTGTACAACCGCATTTGGTATATGATCGACGGCGTTTACAGTATGTACGGAGATTTTGCTCCAATGAAGGAGATTGTTGAATTACTGGATCGCTACCCCAATTTCCATCTTTACGCAGATGATGCGCATGGAATGAGCATTGCAGGAAAAAATGGAACTGGCGTTATCTTAAGTCAAGTTGATTTCCATCCAAAAATGATTCTAGCAACTTCATTAAACAAGGCTTTCGGAGCTGGAGGTGGAGCATTTCTTTTCAAGGACAAGGATCTCTTCCGTAAAGTGAAAAATTGTGGTGGGAGTTTCATCTTCTCAGGAGGACATCAAATCCCCGTAATTGGAGCAGGAATAGCATCGGCAAAAATTCATCTTACGGACGAAATTTACGAACGACAAAACAAGCTTAAAGAACGATTAAAGTATTGTCACTATCTATTGAAGGAAGTACACAACTTGCCTGTTGTATCGAACGTTGAATCCCCAATCATTTATATTGGACTTGGACTTGTGCGCGTTGGCTACAATATGGTTCAGCGAATAATTAATGACGGATGCTTCGTAAATCTTGGTGTTTTTCCAGCGGTTCCAGAAACATGTACGGGACTTCGTTTCACGATCACACTTCATCATACATTGAAGGATATCGAAAAACTCTGTAACATTCTCGCATACCACTTCCCACTTGCCCTCAAAGATGAAGATCGTAATTTGAGTGATATTTATCGAGCGTTTAAGCATGTGCCTCATTTCCAATTGGAAAACAAAGTAGCACCTCTCGTTACGCAATCGAAAAATGGTTATCAAGTTGTTCACAAGCAATCGATTACTGATATCGACGAATCACTTTGGAATTCATTAATGTCAAATCAAATAACGATGAACTGGGCGGGAATTCGATTATTGGAACGCACTTTTTCAGGAAATGATGCAGTAGAGAACAACTGGGACTTCCATTACTTAATTTTAAAAAATGCTAATGGAAAAGCCGTTGCTGCTACATTTTTCACACTCGCAATCGTGAAAGACGATATGCTTTCGACTTCGGGTGTATCGAATCAAATTGAAGAACTACGGAAAACGGATAATTATTACCTCTGCTCAAAAACTCTCGTTATGGGTTCACTTCTCACTGAAGGTAACCACCTCTACATTGACCGCAATCAACAAGATTGGAAGGCGGTTCTCTCTACTCTACTTGATCACATTTGGGAAATCCAAGAGAAAACAGATGCAAATGCTGTTTGGCTCAGAGATTTCCACTCAGACGACGACGAATTGACAAATTACTTCATGGACCAAGGATTCTTGAAGGTAAATCTTCCTGACACCAATATTATCTACGGCCTTCAAACGACTCCATTCTCTACTTACATGGAATCTGTGCCAGCGAAAAGAAGGAAATACCTTAAAACAGGAATCTTCAAACACCACGATTCATTCAAAATAAGATTGATCGAAGATTACACATCTAGTGAGCTGGATCGTTGGTACGGTTTATATTCACAGGTTAAAAATGCGAGTTTTGAATTGAACAGTTTCGCACAACCGAAAAAGCTCTTTATTGAGATGCTTGCCGATCCCAGTTTCGAAGTAATGGAGTATTCATTAACGGTGGAGAATGAATCCGATAAAGTTGTTGGAATCACGTTTAGTCATGTAAATGATAAGATCTACAACGGAATCTTACTCGGATTGGATTATGATTATTTAAAATCACATGATCTATACAAGCAAGTGCTTTATCGAACGCGAAAACGTGCAGAAGATATTGGCTGTGAGCAAATATACTTAGGCTTTACGGCTTCTGATATTAAGCAAAAATTCGGTGCGATTGGAATTCCACAAATATCAATGATTCAGATGAAAGATCATTACAACTTATCTGTTTTGAATTTATTTACAGATACAACGGCTATCCAACACCGTCATAGCGAAAAAATCGTGGTGAATTTGAGATAAACTAAATTACTTGGAATACTTGAATTGTTTAGATAGGTAAGATGATACTGAGATTGTTACCCATTCTACCTGAATTCAGTTCAAGTGTTCCTTGAATTTTCCCAACACCTTCTCGCATTTCATTAATTAATGTATAATTAGATGCGATTGCTCCATTATCCATAAATGCAAGGAGCAAATAATGCTGGAAGCTACTTACAACGATCTCCAATTTCGAAACTCGTGTTGATTCTGCAAGGTTTTGACAGGCACAATCCAACATCTGTTCGACAATTACTTTGAGTTCGGTATCATTACCGAAGTAAACGATATTGTCTTTGGCGTCAATAATTACTTCAATCCCTGTTTCCTTCGTATCAACTTTTGAAAGACAATCCTCTAGAAGTAAACGTAAATTTGAACCAGACTTCAATATTCCGGTTGCTGGAATTGCCACCTCTTCAATTCTCGAAAATTTAGATTTCAATACTTCAAGTAGTACATTCATCCGGACAATATCCGTTTTATCACACGCTGAAATATCTTCAATCACCTTTCGAACGTCAGACATCCTCTCAAGTTTCAAGCTTTGATCAACCTTCGTAGAAAAAGTATATACCCATTCATCAATTTCACCGTTAACCGATGGAACTTTTATTTGTTGGATTTCTAAATCTTCTATGCTAACATTGGCTGATGCACTGATCAAGGTATTTTCCTTGGTAATAATATCTTTGATTGAACCTCCAATCAAATCATCACTCGATTTAGATAAAATATCATTCATTTTATCATTTGAAAATCGAATTTTCCCTAGCTCATCCGTAACTAAGATTCCTATATCTGAAATTCTTCCCATTACACTCCTTACAACCTTTCCCGAAACAACTGATTGTCCGAGGCGTTCCCGAATCATATCGACAGTCATGACGATATAACTCAATAAATCATTTTCGTCACTCTCCAATAGTGACGGTATAGATGTTTTTTGGGAGTAATCCAATCTAAACAGAGCCTCAACTGAATTTTCAAGCTCTGTGAAAAATGCCGTTAAAGAGTTGTTCTTTGCTGAAACATCCATCACCCGACGGAACGAACTCAGCATCAACTTCTCTTCTTTATTTAATTCTTTTTCTTCTTTGATTAATTCATGACCGATTTGCAAAAACCAATCAACTTTATTCGAAATAGATGATTTTTTATCTTGGTATAAATCTTCGATACTAGTTAACCAACAATGTTCTGAAATAGACAATTCATCAGTAGGTTTGCTCTTAAGATTCGAATAAATTTCTTTCAGAAGTTTCTCAGCAACGATATCTTCACTGATTATAAAATCAGCATTTGCCATAACTAGCACTTCTTCTTCGAATGATTCAGCCATCGTGATAATAATTCTTGGTGAGACGATACAACAATATGAACATCTCAGATTAGGTTTTCTTATCTAATATTAGTAAAAAATGAACGATTCTTAATTACGCTTTTGAACTTTTATTAGGTTGGGGCAAAGATGCAGTTTTAAAGTTTCCCTTCCAAATCATTCTATGAATGAAGATTATGCACACTTTGAATATGAAGTTATAAAACTTCCCAGTTAATAAGTGATTTTACAGTAGTAAAGTTTCTAACAATAAGCTATTTAATAATGAATACCACGAAAAATGATGGTTTTTTTGGAACATTCAATTCCGCTCGAACGGCTTATATTTAGGCTTTCTTTCGCAACTTAAGTGAATCTCAAGACAAAAAAAAATCGCAGATAGGAATAGAATAATATCGAAATTATGACACAACGAGAACACCAACTTTCCTACTGCGAAATTTGTAGAAACAAAAATTTTTCTACAAAAAAGGGAATTATTTGTAACCTCACAAAAGAGCTTGCATCCTTTGATCAGAACTGTTCAGATTTTGATGAAGATCCATACTTGAAAAAGATGAATGAACTGTCCACTGAAGCAAAGCACTTAGAAGCTACCCGCGAAAGTACGTTTGGACTCTCAGCAATTGGCGTAACAAATGGAACTATTGCTGGAATTATCTATATTGTTTTAGGAATTGGAAGTCTCTTACTAACTTTGTTCGTTATGCAGATGGTGACGCTTTGGTCATTTGTATTAGTTATTATTGGAATAGTATTAATTGTCAAAGCTGCCATCAACCAAGGGAACAACAAAACTGCAAGTTCAAAACGTGTTGACCTTCTGGACGATGAAATTTAATAATTATGGAATTTATTACCCTACAAACGGAACGACTCATTTTACGTGGAATAAGTCCTGAAGTATATGATTACGCTTTTCACTTGCCTGAAAATGAAACAAGAGAGTTTTTCGGGTTCAGCACAAATATTCAGCTTGATTTAGAGCGAAAAAGGTATGAAGGCGGACTTCGAACATTCAATAAAACATTCCTCTACTTTCAATTAATCGACAAAAAATCTGATGCGATTATGGGATGGTGTGGTTTTCACACATGGTATACGGATCACGATCGTGCAGAATTGGGATATGGATTATACTCCGATTATTTCAAACGACAAGGGTTCATGTCTGAGGCGATCCCCACCATTCTTGAATACGGATTTAATGAAATGAACCTTCATCGAATCGAAGCATTTGCATCTGCGCGTAACACGCCTTCCATTAAATTACTGGCCTCTAACAACTTTAAGAAAGAAGGAGTTCTGATGGAACACTACCTAATTGATGGAGTGTATGAAGATTCTGAGGTTTATGCAGTAATAAAATCCAATTAATCGAATCAATGATTTTAATTAAACAGTTTAAACTCCCCCTCCTCCTACTTTTGTTTATTAGCACTAGTTCGAATAGTTTTTCTCAGCTCTCAAGTTCGAGTAAAACCGTATTACACACTGAACTTTTAAATCAAATCAACACATATCGGGTTGAGAATGGTCTTACGGAATTAGAATCTGATCCTATTCTAGAAAAAGCTGCATTTTCTCAATGTGAATACATGGTTAAGAAGGATACCCTCACCCATGCTCAGAAAAAAGGCACATTGAGAACACCTGCGAAGCGCGTCAAATACTTCAAAGGAAAAGCATTTATTTCAGTGGGTGAAAATGTCCTTTACACACGACTAGAATCCTTCAGACTGAACAAAAAGGAAGCAGTTGAATTGGCATCCACGCTATTTCTTCAATGGAAAAATTCCCCGCCACACAATGCAAATATGCTAGGCATTGAATACACTTTCTCTGGATTAAGTTTCAAGGAGGACCTCAAGAAAAAGCGAATATTTGCGGCTCAAGTGTTCGCTAGAAAAGGTATTGAGATTGATGGTCAACTTTCCTCAAATGGCTTTGGACTTAGACAAGGATCCGATAATTGTGAAGATCAATATGGCTCGATGACTAATGTTGTCCTCAACATCGGTAACTCAATACGAATTGAAGGTGACGAAATTGTATTCTACTTCCATAACATGGAATTGTTCAAACGAATCTTCAACTCTGCAAACGACGGGATTGCCATTGACTTGTTAGAACGCGATCAATTTCCTTGTACTGGGCCAAACCAACTTGATCTATCCAAAGTGTACGACGGAATTTTGCTCAAACCAATTTATCGCAATGAGATTTTGGCTAACAACCGAGCAGAAAACCCACGCCACATCATCTCGACAATTGGCAAGCTACCTCAAGCATTTCAAGATCTTGATGGTGAACATATTGGACTTTCGACAGTATTGATTAGCAACGGAAGATCCTGCAAATACCTTATTGAATGCCTCGTTCCTGAGGAAAATTACGAATTGTTAAATGTGGAGCCAATATTGATTGATCCGCAAAACGTAAAACTACCAGGACGAGGAGTAGGATCAATGGAACAATTGGTTTTTGAGTTTAATTCGAGTCAAGTAACACCGAACAATCATCCAAAAATCAAGCGATCATCTCAGAAAATTGTCGGAATTACGATCCAAAGTTACAGCTCTGTTGAAGGCGATTCAATCAATAATGAAATTCTACATGAACAGCGCGCTGCAGCAATTCGTACTGATCTAATTTCCCGATTTAATGTTAGGTCAAGTCAAATTCGAATTGATTCGAAAGTGAACTGGGAACGCATGCGCTTTCAATTACTATATGCCGGTGCCGATTCAATTTCAAATTTAAGCAACGATTCAATTCGTGGGCTTATTGCATCGGGTGATAGTACCTTAAATTGGGATTCTCTCCTTTATGTTCAGCGCACAGCAATTGCCACAATCTTCTTCGAAGATAAATCCACAGACCATCTTTCTTTAGCAGAGAAAACCGCAGGACAACTGGCAAGAGCGATCGCAGAGCAAAATTATAAGAACGCGAACAAATGCCTCAAAACACTCTATAAAGAGGAAGAATTCGATAGCGAAGTTATTTTTTCTGAAGGAGTATTTGACGCGCTTAAAAACAGTCCAGAACTCGTCCAGAATAGCGCAGCATTACTTTCTAAGTATTACATTTCAGATTTGTACAAGACAACAGAATTCATTTTTGCATGGATCAATCGAAATGATGAATTGAGTAATGATGCTCGTCATAATTTACTCATACTCTATACCAAAATCGGAATGAAACTTCTAGATAACTGGGATGTCTCAGCTAAGAACTTATCCAACGTCGTCCATCCTGTGCGCATGGACATCATTGTTCCAGAAAAAATCCAGAGCGAATTATTATTAAATACGCACCTCGTTTACATCAATTATTTCGGTCAGGTCAATGATTCGCAAGGAGTTTCAAACTCATTTGATTTTATCTCAGATTATTTTAAAGAGAACTCAATCAGTAAAGAAGATGACATCAAACTCTCACTATTTTTTAATAGTTGGAGCGCCTACAACCGAACAGTAGATTATTTACTTGCGAGGTATACATCAAACGAACTGAATGAGGATGGCCTATTTATTTTAGCTCTGACAATGAATTTTTCAGACTTCGATCACCCATCATTTGAAAAAATCAATTCAGAACTGATGGAGAAGAATGTTCTTCGATGGTGCGAATGGATCAATACAGATTATCAAATTTTAAGGAATACAAAATTGAAATCCATGTATTGCGAAAGCTGTAATTAATTAAAACGACCAATTGAAACAAATTATCCTTTTCCTCATTCTCATTTTAAGCCTTGCAAGTTGCTCTGGTGGCCTTGAAAACCTTGGCTCCATTTCGATCAAAAATGTGAGCTCTGATACGATTATCTTAAGAGAAACGACAATTGAATTACAAGAAGGTGATGTTGTTGAATTATGGAATGATATGTCAATTGAAACAAAGCAAAAAGACAAAGTACACGTCTTTTACGGGCTTGAACACTATCTTGAAGGAAAATCCCGTGGCGGAATGAAACTGGATGCGCTCAAAACGAATCCAACGATACTCGAATCAAAAGAAAGTGCTCGTGGAAGGCTTGTTTGGAGTTTTCAAGGAAAAATGGCGCATATCGATATTCTTGAATCGGGAAAATACACATTCAAAGCAGCGGTATTTACCTCAGATAAGGAACTAATTTTGAATAGAGCCAGTCTCATTTTTAAACGAAGAAACAAGTAAGACCAAATTTCTTATGATCATTACCCTCATCCTCGCCCTATTCCTGCTCGTTGTAGTTTTCTCTAGAACCGCTCGAAAAAGGAAGGCAAATGAATCTTTCGTGCAACACAACAAGAAGTTCATCATTATTGGGTCAGTTGTGTTGTTAACGATTCTCGTGATGAATGTCTTACGTCCTCGCGTGTACCTTACAGATCTTGACGAAATTATTGAGAATGCAGACAAGGACGATGATGAATATCATGCCTTGAAAGGTCGAAAAAAAAGCAGTCAACTCGATCCATTAAATATTCCAAAGTTATTCGAGTACGTAGAAGATTGCGAAGCGTATGAAACATACGATAAATCATCACTTCAAGACGAAACCTACTCTCAATTACCAGAAATGCAACGCTTGGCGCTCGCGTATGTAGACGCCTTATCTTCTGAAACATCCTTTGACTCACTTTATCGAACAGGACCAAATGGCATTTATGACACTAACTATCCTGATACAACGCAGGCATTTCATAACTATATAATTGGACAACAAAAACGCAAGGATGGCGATGTATTTGGTTCAATGAAAGCATTTGAACGCGAGACTAAATTGAATCCCAATTTCGCTAAACCATACTCTCAGCTCTACACCGCCTATTTATTATTCAACAGGGAGAAATTCAAACCTTTCATTGTTAACCCGAACAATGCAAAGCATCTCGACCAAAGTCGACTGATCATTGATTACTTCAACATCGGGGAATATGGATTATATTTCAAAACAATTTATGCGCAGAGCTTCTTAGAGATGAACTTCTTTGCCTTCATCGCAGGTCTAATTATTTCAATCGTTTGGATGGTTTTTCTTCGAAACATGGACTTTTTCAATAAGGAAAGATGGATTGATCTGACTCTAGTTTTTCTAGGTGGTGCCGTTTTCACCAATCTCTGCCTCTTTTTATATCATTCAGCATATTACGACTGGGGAATACATTTGAACGGTGAATTCTGGAACGACTTCTTCTATTGTGTGGGCGTCATTGGATTTTCCGAAGAACTCGTAAAGTTGATTCCATGGATTCTTTTTGTCGCATTGTCAAAACAACTGAAAGAGCCGTATGATTACATTTTATATGCTTCAGCAGCGGCACTTGGCTTTGCATTCACTGAAAACCTCACTTATCTCGAGGAACCAGTAAACATTGTTAGTCGATCGATAATGTCGACAACAATGCACATGTTCACGGCATCTCTTGTGGCTTACTCTATCGTTCTTGCTAAGTACAAATACAAAACTCGACAAGCAAAAATATTGGCTCCCATAATCGGCTTCATCTTGGCCTGTTTCGCACACGGATTCTATGATTTTTGGCTGGTTAGCGAATCAACGAGTGGATTGGGAATCATTACCACTGTGTTCTTTCTGTTTACCATTCATTTTTGGTTTTACATGATTAACAATTCAACCAATCACTCTTCATTTTTCGATAAAAAGCTTTTTCGAATAAATGAGAACATTGAATTCTTGAGCATTTCAATTCTAGGAATAATTTTACTGCAGTATATCATACTATGTATCGAATATGGAGCAATTTCTGCAAATACGATGCTTCAATTTGGAACGACTTTCACCATTGGATTTCTACTTTACGTCACATTCATTCTTTCTAACTTCAAACCAATTCGCGGTAAATGGCAAAAATATGCCTTCCCATTATCAGGGCTGATTAAAGAATACATCACCATTCCTTTTATTAGCAATTTTCCCACTGAGTCTCATATTGGATTGCACCTACGTATATTCTGTCCGAGAAACAACAAATACATCGGAGACCAATTTCCCGTAAGCGGTCATTGCGAACGAAAAATCACGGTCAACGGCCAAGAAAATTGGTACTTGTTTCGATTAAACAAAGGTTTGACTCTCTCTGGATACAATTCGCACTTGATTGTATTAAAACCGAAATCAAATCGAGAAGCACTAACTGAGGAGAAAATTGAGCTTTATTTGATGCTCATTCCCTTAGGCCTTGATGTAAATTCCGATGACATTCCTATTAAGCAATTGAGATACACCGGTAAAACTTACTCAAAACCAATATTGTAAAACAAAAAAGCCCTTTGTTAAACAAAGGGCTCTCTCCTACCACATCTAAACTAAACTATGTTTAGCTTAATGACAAACAATTCACTAAACTCTGCTAAAAGATGTTTGTCAAGACAAAAGTATGGCTAAATATTGGATTGAGAACGTAATACTTTAACCATTCGACAAACGGTAGGCAATATCGGTTTAATGACATGCCTCCATTTTCAAGGTGCTTATTAGCAGCGAAGTATTGATTCTTTCGTTATAAGAGGGTTTAGCAAACATCTAAGACGTATTGTTTGGTTCTTTTGGGTACACAAAGAAGGGCCAAAAAAAAATCACGATAAATTGATTGCACCATCAGATATAACCAATCCACCAAAAACAAATATAAATTTTCTTTACCCGTTCATTCGGCTATTCACTTCTTCCCAGCCACCGCCGTTCTCACATTCGATCCCTTTAGATTTAAAATATTGAGTCGCTTGACCACTTCTACCTCCACTTAAACAACAAAATAAAATTGGTTGTTTCATTTCGCGGATTTCGTCTTCTCTATCTACAACTTCGTTCAAAGGAATATTGATCGAACCGGTTACGTTTCCTCCGATAAATTCTGCTTGTGTGCGTACATCAATAATTGTGTATTCCATGCTTTTCTTTTTTCTACAAATGTAAGGCAAGTGATCAAATGAATCTGTCGCTTTTGTTACACAATCGAAAAAAATCATTTTTCTTGTTTACCTTTCGTAAAAATGCACATCTGTAGAAAAAGTCCTCTATGACACAGATTTCTCGTAAGCCTATCGATCGTGATACTTCTGAGCTCCATACTTTATATAAAAAGTGGCCGGACGTAAAACGCTATTTACGATCACTGGGCTGTAATTCTACAGATGCTGAAGATATTTTCCAGGAAGCGCTAGTTCTTTTCGCTCGAAAACGTACACAATCCGATTTTGATTTAACGGTTGAACCTTTTCACTACGTGAAAAACACTTGCAAATTTTTGTGGTACAATCAATCAAGAAAGGAATCAAAGCACAGAACGAGCGAGATTAACGACAGTTTCACGGAAGAAATCGATGATGCATGGTTTGAAAAAGAGCAACAGTTGGCTTTAATTGAGAAGGCACTGCTAAAGCTAGGTGAGAAATGTCAACAACTCCTGCAATTGTTTTATGGCAAAGGCTGGTCTATGACAGACATCGCGAAAAAAATTGGCTTGCGTAACGACAAGGTTGCAAAAGCTCAAAAATACCGTTGTCTCACCAAAGCAAAAGAAGAAGTTCAAAAACTTCGACCTGACACTTTATTCACTCCAAAAGCTTAAGCCATGCAACTAGAAAGCACAAAAATCATAGATCGTTATTTATCTGGCGAATTGTCTGCTTCGGATCACACAGCATTCGAGGAGCGCTTAAAATCCAGCGAAAAGCTTCAAAAAGAAGTTGAAGTCCATCAAGTTATCCAAGAAGCAGCTATTCGTGCCTCCGTTAGAGCCGATGTTCAGCATGCCGCGAGAAGATACAAACTCAACAGGATCATCAAATGGGGAGCAGCTGGATTAGGTATAATCGCAGTCATTGTATCAACTACAATTTGGATGTCCTCCTCATCTGAAAAGAATCATCGACAAGAACAAATCCCAACGATTGCACTCTCCGTGATAGAACAGCTCAATCCGACTGCAGATTTCAATCCGCTTCCGATTCAATACTTTTCAGTTCCCAAAGAAGGAGATGTTTTCCTTTCAGACCAAAGTGTATTGCTTTCAATTCCACCAAAAGCCTTTTTACTTAAGGATAAAGTCTACTATGGCGAGGCAGTCGTCCAATTTCAAGAAGCGATGAAAGCCAATGAGATTGTAAAAGCGGGATTAAACACCATGGCTGGTGACGACTTATTGGAAACACAAGGAATGTTCTCAATCCATGCTTACACTCCTGAAGGAGAGGAATTAGCTATTAATCCGTCAGTTGGAGTTTACGTACAAGTTCCAGTGAATGAATACAAAGATGGAATGGAATTGTACGATTTTGTGAAACTCGATGACGGAACCGGTGATTGGCAAAATCCTCGAGCATTGTCGAAAATCCCCCTTCCTGTTGACATGAAAAACCTGGATTTTTATCCTGAGGGATATCAAACAAAATTGGACAAGTTGAAATGGAAGCGTAGAAAATCGAAGCGCGATAGTCTCTACTTGAGTTTCGAAGATTATTGTGCTGAACAGGCCGTTGTTCCAACACCTACAATCAATGCCACGCAAACGAAAAGCGAACCGGTTGTAATCTCCCCGAGAAGACCGATAAACACACAAGGGATGATCGTCCAATTTCCGGATTTTGACGCACAGTTCCCTGGAGGGAGTACCATGATGAAAAAATACGTTTACGATGCGTGTATTTACCCTGAATCAGCAATAGAAAAAGGAATCAGTGGGACTGCTTATGTATCAATGGAAGTCGATGAATTTGGCTTTATATCAAATGAGCGTATTGAGCGCTCTATTCACCGATTGCTTGATGACGAAGCTCTACGCATTGTCCGTAACATGCCTAGATGGATTCCCGCTCAGAACAACGGACAAAGCGTACGATCAAGAGCCATCATCCCAATCTCATTTTCTTTGGACCAACCTACTCGTAAAGGAAAACAAGCTGAAACTGGATTAAACTTAATGATAGGACCTATTCCGTCAAAATTAGAGAATACACCTCGCTCAAGTACGCAGAAAGAGGCACTAGAAATCATTCCGCAAGATGAAGCTCTTGAACAACTTGTTGGTGACTCAATTGCAAACGAAGATACACCTTGCAGTTTCCCACACATTTCGCCTTCAAAAGTTCTCGCATTTTGGAAACCAACATTCAACAATACCAATCTAGCAACCCGCGAATTTGAACGCCGAATGAAGGCCATTCATAGAACTTGCAATGATGCAGTATTAAAAAAATATACCTCTCAACTTTCAAAACCGATTTCAGAAATAGACCATGAAGTAGTGAACATGGGATATTCTGATTTCGGTTCTTTTGCGAAGGAACAAGTGGGAGCTGTTAATCCAAATAATCCGCATCTAGAAAACATCAAGGCATTCTATGAAAAAGGAATCGTTGCACTTCGCGAACAGGCGAAAAAGGATAAGAATTGGGAGCAACAACTTCGAAATAAGTGGGACAAACATTTATCAGAACTTCGATCTGCTCATTCGAGAGCAACAAAGGAACAACAAGAGAAAAGTAAGCGTGACGAAATCACATACAACCAACAACGAACAGTTCAAAAATTAGGATTGAGCAATCAACGACGAATAAACCCCGTAGCAGCTTATCCACAATTCGGACGAACAATCGGATTTACTGCGCGTAGATCTGGTGGATACAACTGTGACCGTTCGGTTCGTCGAATTATTATGTACCAAGCTTCTTTGCGGTCAAGTCAGAATCAAGCTGTGATCCAAAAACGTAAAATCGAACGTGTGAATGTTGCCCAAGAAGTAAAAAACGGGACTAGTAAGCGTGAGACGTTCACAGTAACTTCAAACGGAAAAACTCGCACAATTGCCTACAATTCACTTTCATTCGAAGTCGGTAATCCTGAGAAATACGATCGGATTTTTGCTTATGTATTTCCGCATCAACTGGAATCTTATCAACTTCTGAAAGGAAACAATGGGGAATTCACGACTTCGTTGAACAACGATATCATCTATGACATTTGTATTGTTGGGATTTCTGATGGAGCTTATTTCTATTTCCAAAAACAAACACTCAAGGGAGGAGATTTAGGTTCGATTGAGCTTAAGAAAACATCAGAATCAAAACTAGATGCAAGCATCCTTCAACTGAATTCAAAAAGGACGACTAAGCCCACTTCGATATCGATTGATTTGGCTTGGATTAAGGCGGAAAAGAAATACTTCAAGGAAATCAACCGTCGAAAGGAAATGACACAATTCCGTGAGAAGGTGGTTACTGTGGTTTATCCATGTTATGAAGCTCGGGAAAGCGAAAGTACTGGCGTTCTAGAAGAGGATGATAATTCCTTTAACATCTAGTTCATCCCGATTAGAACTCATCTCATCGAAATTGGAGACCTGATTCATCGCATTAGTGAATCTTTCCTTAATTTAAGGTCAAATTAAATGAACCAAAAAATGAGAAAACTAATTTACACGGGAGTGTTTGCAATGCTCGCACTAGGCTTTGTAGCATGTTCTGAAGCTGAAGAAGAAATTAATGATCTTGAAAACGACATTGAAATGTCCGTAGAAGAAGAGATTTCTGAAGAAAAAACTGCAGAATTGGACAAAACGATCGAATTACAAGAAAAAGCTGAAACGCTTGAAGACGATTTAATCAAGTTCAACGAATCACTATAAAATTTAGACATGAAAACAATCATCATATTAGGAGCACTTGTAATCTCTACAGGATCATTTGCCCAAGGACGATCGGAAGTGATCAAGGCAGAGAAAGAAATTGGTAACGCTCAAACTGAGATTAGACAGCAATCCGTAAAAGTTCAACAAGACGTCAAAGTGAAAGTTGAGCAAGCGAAAGAACAGGTTAGTACAATTAGCAGAAAGGACAACGGAAAGAAAGACGAAGCCAAGGAGAAATCCAACAACGGTAATGCATTTGGAAAAGACAAGCAAGGAATGACTGGAAAAGAATTTGGTCAACACCGTGCTACTGAAGCAAAATTAAAAGCAAAGCAAGCTAAGACGAAAGCCGATGCTGACGCAATCATTCGTATGTCGAAAGAAGATACGAAAGAAACAATAAGTACTATTGATACAAAGATGGTAGCGGCTCGAATGAAACTGACTGAGAAACTATCGTCAAAGGAAATCACGCAAGCGAAATTCGATGAGAAGATCAAGGAATTGATGGATTTCGAAAAACGCAAAAACTCGATTATCGAGGAAATGAAATAAGCTTTTTACTTTTGAGATAACTAAAAAGGCATCAACTTCTGGTTGATGCCTTTTTGTTGTTCTTAACTTCTCCTATTTTTTAATGAAGCGTACAATTTCAATCGCTCCAGTTTCTGGGTCACTCAATTGAATCAGATATAGCCCATTGGATAAATCGGGTTTACTTATTTCAATCTCGTTAGTGCCAACTGAAAGGTTTTCGTCCGACATAAACAGAACTTGTCCGGAAACACTTACAATTTGAAGCTCAATTACTGAATTCCTTTTTGATTCTAAATTCAGCGTGAAATTTCCATCTGATGGATTTGGATACACGGTAATACTTGAAAATATTGCTTGCTCCTCCAATCCGACATTGGCACCAGGAGGTAGAACATTAATAGTAGTTCCAGAAGCTTTCACGATTACGACTACCGTATCGCAATAAATACTTACACAGCCATTTATTGGCTCCGTAATAGTTAAACACAATATAAAATCTCCCAATGAGCCATACGTATGAGTTGGATAGGCTTGCGTACTTGTAGAACCGTCTCCAAAATCCCATAAATAGTCCAACCCACTAGTCCCTCCAGTACTATTAACAGCTGTATTCCAACAATAATATTGACTGGTGTTTGAAGTGTCTTGAACTAACGTGAAACTTGCTGAACAATTGCTTGGAGGAATAACCCCAGTTACAACTAAAGTTCCAACAAGTGAATCTGAACAAAGTGTAACAGAATCGTACACGACGTATTTATAATCATATGTTCCGTTCGAGGGATAAGAAAAAGTTATAGAATTATTTGGCAAAATTTGCGCCCCTACCCAACTAATTCCAGAATGAAAATAGCTATAAGTTCCTGCCGTAGAATTATCTGTCAAGGTATATTCTCCTGCATTAGCCGTTGGTACAATGATCAATCCTGCAAAGACACCACAATTAACACCGCTGACGTATATTGATCCCAACAGAGTATCAAAACATACTCCAGTAGAATCAAAAACAATATAGGTATAAGCATGCCAACCATTGGAAGCGTAATCAATAGCTACAGATGCCCCAGAGGAAAGAGTTACAGATCCAGAAGAGTTTGTTGAGTAAAACGTTCCGTTTGAAGCATTTAGCGAACTATCTATTAGCGTGAATTCACCTGGGTTAGATCCTGGATTAACTGTCAACAAGGCTTGTGTAGCGCAAGGGAGAGGGAAATTCAACACAAATAATGTTCCGAATAATGTATCAGGACACATCCCTACAGAGTCATAAACCGTGTAAACATATGAATACGCTCCATTTGTAGAATAGTTAACTGAAGCTGAAGAGTTTGGCAATACAGCTATCGCAGGAAGTCCATTTCCAGCTTCAAAATAGCTGCTTGCCGCTCCCCCTGTGGAATTATCAGTTAACAGAAACTCTCCTATAGCTACACCAGGCGTAATAGTTAATCCAGCTTGAACTGTACAAGGTGTTGGAAAGCCTGTAATGATGAAAAAACCAGTGATTGTATCTGAACATCCCGTTGCAGTATTATGTGTTACGTATGTATACGGATATGTACCATTTGTCGTAAACTCTATTGATCCATAATTTTGCGAATTAATTGCATTTATTGTCAGTGAGTACGCTGGTATTACTGCTCCAATACAAAACAACTCTCCTAGCTGGACATTCGTCGATTGGTCAGAAAATTGAATAATCCCAGGGGTAGATTCACTGTAAGTTAACCCAGCCTGACAGCCTGTGAATGATGAAATCACTAAAGAATCCAGGATACTGTCTACACAGTTAGTTTGACTGTTATAAATTTTGTAGGAGAATACATACGTTCCATTTGCACTAATTGAAGCATAAGTAGAATCTCCTGGAGTTATTAGATAAGTAGGATAAAGAAACCCATTTGAACTATTTAGGAATCTGACACTGGACCAGTCCAATGCGGTCAAGTTCAAATCTTGAAAAATAACCTCTCCTGGAATATTTGTTGTACTCCATTGAACAGTTGACATTGGCGGACAAGGTACACCTGTTACGGTTAGCATCGCAAGGATGCTATCTGTACAGGCAGTTCCTGAATTTTCTGTTGAGTAAACATATTGAAAACTTGCATTGGCACTAAATTCGATTATTGTGCTTCCTCCAGGAACAACTATTGAGGTTTGTGGTATTGCGTCAGCACAATAGAAAGTCCCTGTCGTATAATTAGTTGATACATCGGTTAAGGTGACTTGTCCTAGTCCTGGACCAACAACCCATTCAACATCAGCTTGACATGGGCTTCCTGATGGATAAGAGAAAACAACTATCGAATCATTGATTGTACTGGAACATGGTCCATCCGTAATTGTATAACTATAATAATAAACACCATTGGAATTGAACGATAAAGCGTAATTCCCAGGCGAAAAGATTGAAGTTGAATAAGAGTTAATTCCAGGATCTGGAGTGAAGGCTAATGTTCCAACACCTGGGAAATTTATTGAATTATCGCTCAAATGATAGTACTGCGGATTTGGATTCAGATAAGTTACATTCACCCCAGCTTGCAAAGTGCAAGGTAAGGGATATCCTGTTACATTGATAACACCACTAATAGAATCAGTACAATTAGAAATACTATCATATGTCACATACGTATACGGATAGCTTCCATTTGCTGCGAAAGTAATCGAAGTACCCACAGTTCCATTCCAAGGACTAAAATTTACTGTAGAAGGTGTCGCACCTACGCAATTAAACGTTCCGAAACTGTTATTTGCAGATTGATCGTATAAATAAAATGCCCCTGCAGATATCCAAGTCGCTGGATAAGCTGCTATACCCGCTTGGCAACTTGTAACATTGGTTATATCAAAAGAAACCAAAATACTATCATAACAACTTCCTGAACCACTATACGTGTGGTACCAAAAAGCATGAGGACCATTAGAGTTTGAAACTAGTGTTGTACTTGTAGTTGGATAGTACAAATCTGTAGTACCGGTAATAGAGCTGTTCATACCTCCCGCCAAATTAAATTGAATCGAGCCACTTTCACCTGGACTGTTAATTGCTGGGTCAGTTACAGTGAACTCGCCAGGATTAGTTCCAATTGATACAATTGGCGGCGAAATGAGACATGTTTGAACTGAGCTTACAACCGAATCTGAACAACTCGTAGATGAATTCGATGCAATGTATGTGATAGTATGCGAGCCAGATGTTGGGAAAACTACTGAAACAGTTTCACCGGGTAAGAAAGTCGTGGATGCGGGAATAGCCCCAGGAGTTAAGAGTGTGATTGATGTTGCATTTAAAGAATTATCGATAAATAATTTCTCTCCGCTGATTGAACCACTTTGGGTTGTCCAGATAGATTGACAGCTTTGTGCGCTTGTGTTGGTTACTACAAATAGTAATCCAACGAGGAGTATCAGTGAGTTAAGTTTAGTCATCATAGAGGTTAATTTTCAGGATGGAAATAAATGTGTCCATCTTTGAATGTTAGACTCTCGTTAAACTAAAAACGATGCATGAACAATTAAATTTAACATCCTACATTAAAATAACACCCTGTAAAACAACCACTTAAGTAGTCACTTTAAAAATTGACACGGTTACACTAAAATTCATCCTCCAATAATAGAAGTGAATTATTTCACATCAAGTCATGAATTCCCAAGCACTTTGATAACCTTCGATTGTCTCAGTATACTTCAAGAATTTATCATAGAACTTATCCAAACCGATCGTAGAGCTGTCTCCAATCACGATCAATTGTTCTTTGGCGCGTGTTAATGCCACATTCATTCGTCGGTAATCTTTCAAAAACCCAATGTTTCCATCAGCATTAGATCGAACCAAGGAAACGATGATTATTTTCATTTCCTGCCCCTGAAAACTATCAACTGTGCTTACTTTTAACGTTTTTGGAAATACTGATTTCGCTAATTGTACTTGTCCAGCATAAGGTGAAATAAATCCAATATCTTCCATATTCCAATCATTCGCAGCAATGATTTTCTGAATAATGTCCAATTCTCCTTCGTTCGTTAAGCTGCGTCCATCCTCACCTGCTCTTTCCTCAAAGCCTGTTCCTGCTGTGTCATAAAATAGCACATGTGACGCATTATCCGCTTGTGCTGACGGCGTTTTCAATTTTCCATCGTAGAAATAAGTGTTTGAGAACTCAGCAATTGACTCTCGCATACGGTATTGAGTATCCAGAAAATGAATATTTTTACACTGTTTGAAGCATTGCTCTAATATCGAGATATCAAAGCCTTTTTGCGCAGCTTGTTTAGAAAGTACTGTTGGTGGAAGTTGAAAAGGATCGCCTGCAAGAACCCAGTTCGAAGCGAATGGAAATACCACCCACGCCAATGGTTCAATTGCCTGTCCCGCTTCATCCATTATCACGATATCGAACTCTGAATTTTTCTTAACTGCATTGTGAATTCCAATTGGTGTCCCAAGAACGACATCCGAATTCTCAAAGCACTTCTCAGCAGAGTATTCTCGAATATCACGAATTTCTTTCCGGATGCGCTTAACCTCCAGCATCAATGCCTTTCTTTGCTCCCGCTCCGCTTTCCCAAAGTGTCGTTTGTATTGATACGACATTTTCCGGAGTTCCACAGATCGAATTTTGAGCTTTTTGATCTCCTTTTGATCCTTTGAATCCTTCATTCGCCCTTCCAAAGTATGCGGGAAAATTATAGCATCAACTTTAGAAGTATTTCCAACTCTTAATATATTCACTCCATAATTCAGCAATCCCTTCGCGACGTTATCAACAGCGGCATTACTTGGTGCAGTCACTAAAATTCGTTTCCCAACCTTGATAAGTTGAAGTATACCTTCAATCAACGTTGTTGTTTTTCCTGTCCCTGGAGGTCCGTGCAAGATTGTAAGACCATCACTTACCAGCATCCCGTTGACTGCAGCTCGTTGACTGTCATTTAATTGATCATTTTTAAAATCCAATTGAAATGGCGCATCAGGCAATGAACCAAAACCTGTATTACCGTGAATTTGTTGAAACAATTGCGATATTTCAGGACGTTCAGAAACCTCCTTGACTGCTGTTTTCATGCATTCACTGGTGAAATGATCAGGAGCCAGTTTCAAGCCAACTCCACGATCTTCAATCCAATCTGGAAAATCAGGAGAGTACAACCTCACCATGCCTTTTTGACCATCTAATGAAAGGAGAATACCTTTTACGCTTTCTTCACCGTCTATGGTACATTCTATCGCACTACTATCTCGAAAAGCAGAAGTGTCAGTTGCGTATGGAAGTTTGAATAAAACCTCTGGATAATCAGCATATCCGAAGGATTTTCGAATGACGTTGATTGGATGCAGCATCACTCCAAGTGCTTTCAACTGCTTGATTCCTTCTGAACCTTTTGCTCCATAACGCTCTTCCTGTTCGCGCATATCGAGTGAGATACAATTCAATAAATTCTTTTGGTGCGGATGTAATTCGTCCATTATTTTTTCGTGCTTGAACTTTCAAAAAATTTCCAAAGTGGATCATTTGGAACCGGAGCCTCAACAGAAATCCATTCCTTCGAGGTAGGATGCTCGAACGACAAGCTTCGTGCATGTAAGCAGATAGAACCGTCCTTATTTGAACGCTTCGCACCGTATTTCAAATCACCTTTAATGATGCAATCAATCTGGCCCAATTGACAGCGAATTTGGTGATGTCGCCCTGTTTCCAATTGCACTTCCAGCAGGTGATACTTATCCGAAGATGCTACCCATTTATATTCTAGTATGGCCTTTTTCGAGCCATTCACTTCATCGGTATGAGCATATGACTTGTTCTGCTTTTCGTTTTTCTTTAAAAAATGCTCTAATCGACCACTTTTCTCCTTCGGCATTTGCTCCACAATCGCCCAATAAATTTTCTTAGGTGTTCCGTTTCGAAATTGCTCATTCAACCGGGACAGGCCTTTGCTAGTTCTTGCAAAAACAAGCGCTCCAGTTGTCGGCCGATCTAATCGATGAACAACTCCACAGAATACATTTCCGGGCTTGTTGAATTTCTTTGCCAGATACTCTTTAATCTCATCCGCCATTGGTGCATCGCCCGTTTTGTCGCCTTGCACGATATCACCTGAGCGTTTGTTGACGACTATTGTGTGGTTGTCTGTATGCAAGACGCGTTGATCGAAAGATAGTGTATTGACTAAGCTTTTGCTATTACTTTCCGATTTTCCGACTGTCCGATTATCCGATTGGTTCATGGTATGAAATTAATTCAACTGGTTACGAATACGAGACCGAAATTTCATTGTCATCTGAATGACCGAATTCAATTCTTCGCTCGCTTCATCAAAAGTACATTTTTCGATATAATTTAATCGATTTGCGATAATGAGTTGTGTCTCTAATTCGTAGGCTGATCCTAAAGCAATTTCTAGAAATCTATTAAATTCCTTGTTCGAGTTTCGTGATGTCCCTTCTGCAATATTGGATGGAATTGAAATGGCTGAACGACGGATTTGACTTTGAAGTCCAAACATTTCGCTTTTCGGGAAATCTCCAGTTAGCGCATATATGTTTACGCAAAAATCTTGACTCCTCTTCCAAATCTCCAACTTTTTAAACTGATGCATTTATTCGAATTAATAATTTCCTTATTTAAGTTAAGTATTATTTCGAGAAGAGATACAAAGCAGAATTTGAATCAATCAAAGTTCAAAACAATCGGATTATCGGAATAGTCTGACACTCGAACGATCCGAAAAATCCAATTATCTAATAACTCTCATCATCATTCGGAAAATCTCCAGACTTAACATCTTCGATGTAGCGTTGGAATGACCCAAGCATTTCTTGATACAAGTTATGGTATTTACGAAGGAAACGTGGATTGAATTCATTGTTGATTCCGAGCATGTCGTGAACAACTAGAACTTGACCATCTACTCCATTTCCAGCTCCGATTCCGATAATTGGAATGTTCACCGCTTTTGCTACTTCGGTTGCTAGTTCTGAAGGAATTTTCTCCAATACAATTGCGAAACAACCAGATGCTTCCAGCAATTTGGCATCTTCAATTAATTCTCTTGCTTCGTCGCTTTCTTTTGCTCTGACAACATATGTTCCGAACTTATAGATCGATTGTGGCGTAAGTCCAAGGTGCCCCATCACAGGAATTCCTGCTGAAAGGATCCGAGTAACTGATTCGATGACTTCTCTTCCACCTTCCAATTTGACTGCGTGTCCACCGGATTCTTTCATGATGCGAATTGCACTTGACAATGCTTCACGTGAATTCCCTTGGTATGTTCCAAACGGCATGTCAACAACGATTAATGCACGCTCTACTCCACGAACAACAGAAGACGCATGATAAATCATTTCATTCAAGGTAATAGGAAGTGTCGTTTCATGACCAGCCATTACGTTCGATGCAGAATCACCAACCAATATGACATCAATTCCAGCCTTATCGATAATCCGCGCCATTGAATAGTCATAACCTGTGAGCATAGAAATTTTCTGCCCCTCATTCTTCATCGTTTGGAGTACTTTCGTAGTAACCCTTTTCACATTTTTGTGTACCGACATAAGTCTTCGTTCTTTTTGTCAAATCTACGGAAATTGAAATCAAAAAATCCAAATAATTAATGATTGATCCATTGTGAGGCAGACATATCAAATAAATTCATGTATTTTTGTCAAAAATCTAAGACGATTGGTGCTTATTATCGGAATTTATTCTTAATATTGCAGCCCGTTTTGGACGGATGAACAAGAAATTGAGCGACATGGATTTTATTAAAGAACTTGAAAAAGAGATCATTGAGGCAAATAACCTTCCTGATTTTAAAAGTGGAGATACAGTAATTGTATCTTATAAGATTAAAGAGGGTAGTAAAGAGCGTATTCAGCAATTCCAAGGAGTTGTTTTACAACGTAAAGGAGTTGGACTTACAGAAACATTTACAATTCGTAAAATGTCTGGAAATGTTGGTGTTGAGCGTATCTTCCCATTGGCTTCGCCTTTCATTGATTCTATTAAAGTAACGAAAAGAGGTCAAGTACGTCGTGCACGTATCTTCTACTTTAGAGAACGTACAGGAAAAGCTGCTCGTATCAAAGAGAAAAGAACTTACGCTTAGTCGTAATCTTAAATATATTCAAGGTCCCGATTGTTTATTCAGTCGGGACTTTTTATATTTTTGCGGTTAATGAATCGTAGAAAAAAGACTAGTTTCACTTTCACACGCCTTATTTTTCTGATCCTGCTCTTAGTTGGATCTGGAATTTGCGCTTGGTATTTTTTCATTCGGCCACAATCTGAACAAGCTATTCAGCTGCAACCTTTGCCTGAAGGTTTTCTATCCCATGGAATTGATGTATCGCATCATCAAGGAGAAATTGACTGGGACATATTTTTCAGCAGCATGGATACCACCATCTCATTCGTTTACTGCAAAGTTACAGAAGGCACGCATTTCACCGACTCTGAGTGGAATCGAAATCGAACAATTCTTTCTGAACATAAAATGAAAAATGGGGGATATCATTTTTTTACTCCGGACGTTTCTCCTCGGCTCCAAGCAGATCATTTTTTGAATAATTACGGATCCATGGAAAAAGATTTGCCTCCCGTTTTGGATGCAGAAGTGGAAGCCTCAACAGATCACATCCTAATTTCGGGAATGCATGAATGGCTAAGCATTGTTGAGTCAGAAACAGGAGTTCGCCCCGTTATTTACACTTCGTATTCGATGTACCGTGATAAAATGAAAGGGAAGTTTCCAGGATATAAATTTTGGATTGCAAGCTATAACCCAAACGAGACGCGCGTTCAGAATTCAGACATCATTCATTGGCAATACAGTGACCGTGGGACAATCCCAGGAATTAATGGAATGGTTGATTTGAATTTCTCGAAACAATCATTCAGACCACTAATGGAACTGGCCGATTAGCCTACATTCCTTCAATTACAAAATCAGTACGTCTGTTCTTCGCACGATTAGCAGCTGAATTATTTGCTGCTTTCGGGTTTGTTTCTCCAAATCCTTTTGCTGTGAGCCTTGATTTATCGACTCCTAGTGAGATCAAGTAATCTCTAACACTTTGAGCACGCTCTTCTGACAAGACCAAATTTCGTTGATCGTCTCCAACATCATCTGTATGACCTTGGATTGCAACGGTAATTAATTCATTTTGATTTAAGAATCGAGCAAATCCTTTTAAGATGAGTTTTGATTTATCATTCATCATTGATGAGCTCGTTGGATACAAAATCTCATTGATTGTATATGATCCTCCCACTTCCAACTTTCGAACATCTAAATCCTTTCCTAGAATCGCAACATTGCTCGCAATTTCTTCCTGCTTGATTACTTTTGCATCGAATGCATGTCCATCTTTCTTGACCGTGACCAAAACATCACCTGAGGTATTTTTCTTGATGATCGTGGCATATTTTCCGTCATCACCATTCACTTTTACTGTTGTAACTTCATCCGAACCTTCATAGAGAACTTCAATCGTCGCATCTTTAACTCCTTGACCATTTTCATCCTTCAGCTGGCCTTTAAGAATAGCTACTGCCTGCGGACGTGCTTCTTCATACAGTTCAAACGAATAAATATTCCAATCACCTCTCAAGGTCGAAGAGTAGTAAGCCACTTCCCCATCAATCGAAACAAATAAACCGAGTTCATCTGCTTCTGAGTTAATTGGATAACCAATATTTTTCGGTTCGGACCACACACCATTTTCTTTACGTGTGTAGAAAATATCTAGTCCGCCAACTCCCTTACGCGTTTTGCTGCATTGCGAGACAAAATAGAGTGTTTCACTGTCCTGATGCAAAAAGGGGCTTTTATCCTTACCGGCAGTATTGATTTCATCAAAAGGACGTGCATCTCCCCAAGAACCATCTTCGTTTCGCTCCACAACAAAAATATCGTTGTTGCGTGTAGTTGGCCCGTTTACCGTATAATATAAGGTGTTTCCATCTGCAGAAAGTGAAGGCTGAGCATCCCACCTGCCTTTTCCATTGATTTTATCTCCTAAATTTTCTAATGGCGTCCATTGGTAATCATTTCCACCTGTTCCAGATCGCTCATATGAAGTACTGTACAAATCGCAGTTCATGTATTTTTGTCCACTCACCTCAATTGGATTACATGCACACAAGATCATTTCCTTATTATCCACGGACATCGTTGCCGCTCCATAACTCGCGAATGAGCCATCATTGAATGGATATTTAACTGGTACACCCTTGGTAAAAGGCCCTGTCATACTTGCTCTCTCCGCTATCGTAAATTCCTCAACTACGTTGGAGTGAATATCTCCAAGGTTTTTTCTATCCACTTTTCTCGTAAAGAACATCAATTCGTTATCAGGTGAGATCATTGGAAAATATTCGTCATTTGGAGTACTCACTTTCTGAACCATTTTAGGCTCAAAAGGCACTTCATCATTTAATATCTCTTGATCTTCTTCGTACTTCTTCAGGAAAGCCTGAGCATCAGATAACTTACTCGTATAATTTTCTGGATATCGATCAGTGTCGGAATGTTTGAATTTCTCAAATTCCTTGAACCATCTAACCGCTTCCTCATTGTCTTGAAGTGTATAGTTGATCACTCCTAGATAGTAGCTACAATTTGCATGGAAGTCAGAGCAAATATCAAGTGCAGACTTGAACATTTCTTCTGACTTTTTCAAACTTCGATCACCAAACCGAGGATCCGGTCGTGTTTCATAGTATTTGACACCACTAGCATAAGCATACATTGCATACTCGTAATATGCCGTCGCATTTTCTTCATCCATTTCAATCGCTTGATTGAATTTATCAACCGCGGTTTGAGCATCTGAAGCATTGACTCCTGCCGTTATTAATTTCAAGATTTTTTTAGACGGAGGCATGCAGGCTTCAGCTTCTTCTTGCGAAAAAGAGCAGATTGCAAATCCAAGAAACACTGTAGTGATGTATAATATTTTCATTCAGATCAAGCTATTTAGTTCTAACGGAGAGCCTAGAAACAAATTCCGTACCTAACTATGTATATCGCAAAATCGCATGAAAAGTTACATTGATTCTAACTAATCACCTATCTCGTTTCGTATATCCGATATTTCAATATACAATCAAGTAGAGGTACACCAAAAGGCTGCTGGTCAGAATCTAGGTCAAATTAGTAGCACTTTCTACCTTTCGACTATCAAAGCCCCAGTTCGCAGCACTTCCTACATTCACTCAATCATGTTTTTTGTGAATTACAAATTTATTCATACATTTGCACTGACCGCACGTGCAGTCACTATCTTAATCATTGATTATTCAGAATGGACAAAAGAGAACAATTGATTCAAATAGCGACCAAGCTATTCTCTGAACGAGGCTTTGAAAACACGCCACTTTCAGCGGTATGCGAAACAGCGAATGTTTCAAAAGGGCTGATTTCTCATCACTTTAAATCAAAGAATGGCTTATTGAGAGAAATATTTATGAAAACGACGAAGCTGATCGTCGAAATAAACTCAAATGACAATGAACAWYTATCACCMCRKGMGCAACTAACTGAACTATTGGAGTCATTTTTTTTCCAACTAGAAGCAGATAAATTATTCTTCCAATTTAATATGAAYGTGATCGTTCAACCAAGCACAAGAGAAGTCTTGAGTGATTTAATCAAAGAAAGATCCTCCTTTATTCTGGAAGCGACAAAAACTATTTTTGAAAAAATTGATCCAAGTAATTCTTTAGTCGAAAGCCACCTGTTTATCGCTGAACTAGATGGAATTGCACTTAGCTACTTGGCCATTTATGAAGATTTCCCGTTAAAGAAAATTAAAGAACACATCATTAAAAAATATTCATAGCCATGAATTTTATCAAATCAGAGAAAACAGAAACAATTAAGAATCTAAGATCTCAATTATACAAAAAGTTGATTGCGCCGATTGATGCGATGTGGGAACTACTATATATCGGCTCATCTCAGCATTATCTAATCGAAGATGAAGAGATGACAATCGGTTATTGTTGCATTGACGAAAACGATTGTTTAATTCAGATGTTCTTACTCGAGAACTACAACTCAAAAATGAATCAGGTTGTTACTGAATTAATCAAATCAAACTTAATTACCTCAGCGGCCTTAAGTTCAAATGAACCAATTTCATTCAACATCTGTCTGTCACAATCAAAAGGAATTAAGACGAATACACTTTGTTTTCAGCATACGAATGTTCCTAGAAACCTGCGATCATTATTGAATATCGAATTAGCGACAACAGATGACCTTCATTCAATTAAATTATTCTTGAAGGAACAAGTTGGTATGGACGACACATTCGGATACACAGAAAACCTAATTTCAAGAAAAGAACTTTTTGTGATTAAGGAATCAAATGTATTAATCGCAACGAGTGAATGCAGGATGAGTGATTCACAGACTGACATTGCGGATATAGGAATTATTGTAAACAAAGATTATCGTGGTAGGGGAATCGCGACTGAGGTTATGCAAATTCAAGTTAACAGAGTATTACAAGCTAATAGGAAACCCATTTGTTCAACAACACTGGATAATGTTGCTTCTCAAAAAGCGATTGAGAGAGCTGGGTTTTACCGATCCAATATTATTTTTGACATTGAGCTTATCGATAATTAATTTGATTGCAAAAAACTTACGATTTTATTAAGTTTCCTATTGCTTTTTCAATCGTTGGAAAGTTAAATTCAAATCCAGAGTCAATTAACACCTTAGGTTCAACGAACATACTATCTAAAATCAATGAAGGTTCTGTTTTCAGGAATCGGGCACCAATCTTCAAAAGAAACTCTGGTGTTGGAAATCCAAAAGATCGCCCGTTTGCTTTTCGAATGGCCAGCATAAATTCTGCATTTGAAACAGGGCTTGGTGTCCCCATATTGACGCTTCCATTTATTTCTGAATGAACAATGTGATCTACCGCAGAAACGAAATCTTCGATATGAATCCAGCTCATCATTTGTTTTCCCGATCCTTGCTTCCCTCCTAGCCACAATTTAGCTAAGCGATTCATTATAGGAAATGCGCCATCTTCTCTACCAAGAACGACCGTAATCCTCAAAGCAACTTGGCGTACATCAGAATACGGGAAAGCATAAAACGTATTTTCCCATTCCTTCGAAACATTCGCAATGAAACTATTGGCATAAGCCGTGTCGTTTTCTACATTGGCTCGCTCCGATTTGTATGCATAAATTGACGCTCCAGAAGCATTGATCCATAATTTAGGCTTGATCTTACACAAATCAATAGCCTGCCCGATCACTTGCGTGCTTTCGATTCTACTTTGAAGAATTCCTTGCTTATTTTCATCAGTATGTCGACAATTAACAGACTTACCCGCCAAATTAATCACTGCTTCGGCACCTTCTAATTCAGATTGCCACTCGTCGAGATTTATCCCATCCCAAATTACATACCTCACGTTTGGCTTTGAAGGCACTGACTTTCTCACAAGACCGATTACTTCGTACGTCTTTGAAAAATGATCACAGAGATATTCTCCAATAAATCCATTTGCTGCTGCAATTACAATTCGTTTCATTGTTTTAGTCTTAAATATGACTGATCGATTACCCCTTATTTCACCAAGTCACTCATTGCACTATCAATAGTTGGATAATCGAATTCAAATCCTGTTTGAATCAATTTTTCAGGTTGAATGAATCGGCTTTTCAGAATTAGTTCAGTTTCTGTTTTGATGATTCGTGCTCCAAATTTCAGCAACCACTTCGGTGCAGGCAGTCCAAATGCTCGTTTACATGCAGATCTTAATTCCCGCATAAACGCTACATTTTGAACCGGATTTGGCGAACCAATATTGATCACTCCTTTGATATCTTTGTGACCCAAGACATGATCAACTGCTTTTTTAAAATCATCAATATGAATCCAACTGATCATCTGATTGCCGTTCCCTTGTTTTCCACCAAGGAAAAGTTTGACCATTTTTTTCATTATCGGAAACGCTCCTCCGTCTCTGCCCAGAACTATCGTGGTTCGTAATGCAACTTGTCGAACATCCGCATGAGAAAATTCAAAGAAGGCTTTTTCCCATTTCTGACAGACATCAACAGAAAATCCAGAACCAATTATGTGATTACTTTCACTATTGGCTTTCTCTAAGGAATGCGCATAGATCGTAGCACTCGCAGAATTGATCCAAATTGTCGGTTTCACCTTACACCCTTCGATAGCTTCAGCAAGAACCTTTGTGCTTTCCAATCTACTCTGTAGAATCAAACGTTTGTTTTCTTCGTGATAGCGACAATCAACTGATCGTCCGGCAAGGTTAATTAAGGCATGCGCATCCTCAAAATAGGATTTCCAGTCGCCCAGCGTTTTTCCATCCCATTTAACATAGGTGATATTCTCCTTGTCTGGTAAAAGGGTACGAACCAGGGCAATCACCTCATACGATTTCGAAAAGTGTGTACAGAGATTATCTCCCAAAAAACCATTTGCTGCAGTGATGATGATGCGTTTCATACTCTCCTTATTTAGTTATTTCTTGATTTACTTCAATAATCGAATGATACTTCCGAAGAAAGCATTCTCCTCAGCTTTCATCAAAGCATCTGAAGTTTTGTCCATCCGGCTCACTAATCGCTCGATATCGCCCACCATTTTCACAAAAGTTAGCGACTTTGGATCCGCTTCATCAACGTTCTTTAACCTATTCAAGTGATGCATTAATGGTTCAATTTCTCGTCGTTTCCGCTCACGTGTAATTCGCTTCGCCACTTCCCACATGTCTTTTTCCGCTACGAAAAATTCCTTTCGATCACCTGGCTTAGCGCTTTTGTAAACGAGGTTCCAAACCATTAGTTCGCGTAAGTTGACGTTTGCTCCACCCCGAGAAATTGCCAAATTCTCCATGATGTCATCCGTACTGAGCGCCTCATCACTTGTCAAAAGTAAGGCATGAACTTGCGCCATTGTCTTGTTAATTCCCCACTGCGAGCCAAAATTGCCCCAGAGTTGTATAAATTCAAATTGTGCTTCTGTAAACTTCATATCTCAAATATATAAAACTTTCAGTAATTACTGAAAGAAAAAGAAGTTTAACTTTAGCAAACAAATTTCAGCGGTCATTCTTGTTAGATTCCGTATTTTGGAATTCCAAAAATTACTTTATGAAATATCTCTCTATTATTTGTCTCTTGCTCATCTCCACTTCTTCGCTCTACGCACAGAGGAAAAAGGATGCAAAAGAAGAAAAATCAGAAACTAAAGCGTCAACTTTCTCCGGACTTTCCTTCCGATTAGTTGGTCCTGCCTTGACATCAGGTCGAATTGCCGATATCGCAGTTGATCCGAACAACACTAACATCTGGTATGTTGCCGCAGCTTCTGGTGGAGTTTGGAAGACAACAAATCACGGAACAACGTTCAATCCAATTTTCGATGGAGAAGCGTCCTACTCTATTGGGTGTATCACCTTAGCTCCTACGAACTCAAATACGGTATGGGTTGGAACAGGAGAAAACAACAACCAACGCTCTGTTGCATATGGAGATGGTGTATACAAATCTGTGGATGGAGGGAAAACCTTCAAAAACATGGGATTGAAAACTTCGGAGCACATTGGTAAAATCATTGTTCATCCTACAAATGAGAACATTATTTGGGTTGCTGCTTATGGTCCAGTTTGGAGCAAAGGAGGTGAACGCGGAGTTTACAAATCCATTGATGGTGGAGAAACGTGGGAATGCACCTTGGAAATTTCAGATCATACTGGAATCGCAGAGATAGCAATTGATCCTAGAAATCCGGATGTTCTATACGCATCAGCTCATCAACGAAGAAGACGTGAATGGACATATATTGGTGGTGGACCAGAATCTGGTTTACATAAATCAACGGATGGAGGAAAAACGTGGAAGACAATCAACTCAGGTTTACCAGAAGGAAAAATGGGAAGAATTGGAATTGCCGTATCTCCTGTTGATCCAGACTACGTTTATGCGATTGTCGAAGCGCGCGATGACAAAGGTGGATTTTTCCGATCTACGAATCGTGGTGAAAGCTGGTCAAAAATGTCGAAATACAAAACAAGTGGAAATTACTACCAAGAAATTATTTGTGATTTAACGAACAAAGACAAAGTCTTCTCGATGAACACATGGTTGCATCACACCGAAGATGGAGGAAAAAACTTCAAACGAACTGGTGAAGCAAAAAAGCACGTTGATAATCACTGTATCTGGATCAACCCGAACGACCCAAATCATTGGATCGTTGGATGTGATGGAGGACTTTATGAAACGTTCAATCATGCAAAGGATTGGAAATATTACAGCAACCTACCGATTATTCAATTCTACAAAGTTGCCACAGATAACGCGTCACCATTCTATAATATATATGGAGGAACACAGGATAACAACTCAATGGGTGGGCCGTCAGCGTCGATCAACAATGCTGGAATCTTGAATTCTGATTGGTTCATTACAAATGGAGGCGATGGATTCGAATCTGCTATCGATCCAAATAACCCGAACATCGTATATGCCCAAGCACAATATGGCTGGTTGGTACGTTACGACAAAACTTCGGGTGAGAAAACACCCATTCAACCGATGCCAGCAGTTGGAGAGCCAGCTTATCGATGGAACTGGGATGCGCCGATCATTATTTCGAAGCACGATTCGAAAGTGGTTTATTTTGCAGCGAATAAATTATTCAAAAGCACGAACCGTGGAGATGACTGGAAAACAATCTCGCCAGACCTTTCTCAGAACATGGATCGAAACAAATTAGCCGTTATGGATCAAGTTTGGTCGATGGATGCGGTCATGAAGAATAAATCAACGACGATTTACGGAAATGTCGTTGCGTTGGATGAATCTCCACTCAAACAAGGGTTATTGTACGTAGGAACGGACGATGGACTCATCCAAGTTTCAACAGACGATGGTGGTTCATGGTCAAAAGTGAGTTCATTCACTGGAATTCCTGCCAACACACGGGTAAACATGATATCTGCTGGACTTCACGACGAAAACGAAGTGTTTGCGGTATTCAACAACCACCGATCAGGGGATTTCAAGCCCTACGTAATGCGAAGTACAGACAAAGGAAAAACATGGACCTCGATCTCATCCAACCTTCCAGAACGAGGATCAGTGTTTGCCATTCGTCAAGATCACGTAGATCCAAACTTATTGTTCGTAGGAACTGAATTCGGAGCTTACTTTTCAAATGATGCTGGAAAAAGCTGGACGAAATTATCTGGTCTTCCTACAGTTGCAGTTTACGATTTAGACATTCAAGAACGTGAGAACGATTTAGTTGTAGCTACCTTTGGACGTGGATTCTATGTTTTGGATAACTACTCCCCGCTTCGATCAGTTTCTAAAGAAGTTTTGGACAAAGAAGCTCACCTCTTCCCAATTAAAGAAGCAATGTTGTACATCCCTTCTGCCCCACTTGGGTTGCGCGGAACAGGATCACAAGGTGCCAACTTATGGAATGCAGAGAACCCACTGTTTGGAGCAGTGTTTACGCTTTATCAAAAAGAAACGGAAACGTTGTTGAAGAAAGCGCGAACTAAAAAACAAACGGAAGCTGAAAAAGAGAAAACAGCGGTAGACTATCCAACTTTCGATGAATTGAAAGCAGAAAAATTGGAGGATAAAGCTCAATTGATTTGGATCATTCGCAATGCAGCTGGAAAAGAGATCAAACGTCTCACTAGCTCTCCGAAAAAAGGAATCTCTCGAATTGCATGGAACTTACGTTCGCAGTCGACATCGCCAATTTCAATTAAGAAAAGTACGCCGGGAAGATATTCCGATCCAGATGATGGATTCCTAGTGAACGCAGGAACATATTCAGTAGAAGTTGTTCAATTGAAAGATGGTGTTGTGAAGACAATAGCAGAGAAAGCATCGTTTACGGTAAAAGAATTGGATAACCGAACAATTAAGGTGGATGATATTGTAGCATTGGAAGTTTTCCGATCTGAGGTAGCTGAACTTACGCGAAGTGTGGACGGTACAAGTAAATTGATGGGTGAAACGAGAGAAAAACTCAAATTCATTGAACATGCTATTAAAACTTATCCAGGGATGGATATGAGTCTATTGGTAGAAGTTGAAGCATTGAAAAATACGTATCACGATTTAAGTGTTGATTTTTGGGGTGATAGAATTCGTTCATCGCACGAGTTTGAAACATCACCGAGCATTACAGGCAGAATCGGAATGGTCAGCTACCAATTGTACGGAAGTCGAACAGGAGTTACTGCGACACATCGAAAAAACAAAGATGCAGCTGAGCAACAATACAACGCATTCCGAACGACATTCAACAGAATGATTGTTCGTGTAAAATTACTGGAAGCGCAATTAGCAGCAGCTAAAATTCCATACATCAAAGGAAAAGATGAAAACTGGAATGAAGATTAAACTTTCATTCATATTTAAAAAGAGGGACATTTCACTGAAATGTCCCTCTTTTTGTTTTCTAGAACTGTATCCAACAAGTAAACAACCGTGTAAGTCAAATAAGGTAACCAACAACCCTTATTTAGAATGATTACAGATACCGTATTAATGGTATTGATAACGACGAGTTCAGTGTAGATCTTTGCAGAAAAAAAAGATGCCAAAATTTCTATCATTGATATTCCTCCTATTCTTATGCACCTCTATTCTTGCTCAAGAAAAACCAGTATTGATTATTTTCTCGGGATCAGACTGGTGCAATAACTGTTTAAAACTTGATAAAGCTGTACTGAGCAATCAAGATGTACAAGCATTGATCAACGAGAAATTCACACTAATTGAAGCCGACTTCCCGAGAGATGACTCTCATATGGAAAAACATGAAGTCAAAAGAAATGAAACACTTGCAGACATTTACAACGCTCAAGGATCATTTCCAGCAATAGTGATAACGGTGGAAGGAAAAGAAATCGCACGAAAAGATGGATACAATTATGAAACTCCAGCTTCATTCATTCAATGGTTAGAAAAATATTAAATATGAAGTATTGGCTAGTCATAATCACCTTCATCTCCAGTTATACTTTTTCTCAGGAAAAGATATTTGATTCTTACCATCAATTGATGGGAGTAGATTTTATTATTTCAATTGTTTGTAGTGATTCCATAAAAGCATCTCAAGAAATTTCCTTTGCCGTAGAAGAAACAAGACGAATTGAAAAAATAATTTCTTCTTGGGATAAGGAATCACAAACATCCGAAATCAATCTAAATGCAGGAAGTATTCCCGTTCAAGTAGACACTGAATTGTTTGAGTTAATCAAACGTTCAATTAAAATCTCAGAATTAACCGATGGAGCTTTTGATGTTACTGTTGGTCCACTGATTGATCTTTGGAAGGTGAGCTTATCAAATCAAATTATTCCAACTAAAACCCTAATCAATCAGGCATTGTTACTCGTTAATTATCAATTCATCAAACTAAATGATGAAAACCAAACTGTATATCTCGAAAAAAAAGGAATGAAACTGGGTTTTGGAGCAATTGGAAAAGGATATGTTGCTGAACTCATCAAAGAAGAACTAATTCAACGAGGAATTAAGGCAGGAATGATTAGTGCCGGAGGAGATTTGGTCGTATGGGGAAATCATCCTCAAAAACAACACTGGAGCATTGGAATTGCTGACCCTGATAAGAAAGGTGATTTAATTGGTTATGTACGATTAAACGAAAATGCTATTGTAACATCTGGGAATTATGAAAAATTCATAGAGATTGATGGGGAAAGGTACACCCATATAATAAACCCTACAACTGGACAAACTGTTAAAGGCCTTAAAAGTGTTTCTGTTATTTGTCCGAATGCCGAATTAGCTGATGCCTTAGCTACTGCATGTTTTGTTTTAGGATTAGAAGAAGGCATAGAACTAATAAATAAACTCGACGGAATCGAAGCACTATTCATTGATACAGAAAATAATATCCAAACCACCAATACATTCAATTATGATAAATCACATTAAACAGAAAGTAACTCTCCTGTTCTTGATCTCCATTCTCTATTCATGTGAAGCAGTGAAAGAATACCAAAAACAATTTCTAAATGATAAAGACATGGAAGTTGGGTCAGGAAATCTCGAGTCATTTGAGACAAGCTGGGAAAGTTATCGAGAAGGAGCCTCAGGAGGAAGCGGAAGTAAGTCTGGTGGTGGTTGTGGATGTAATTAAACGAAATAAGATGGAAAAAATATACCTATTTATCATTGGACTAATCCTAGTTCAACCTGTTTTTAGTCAATCAGATTCCCTTAAAAAACGAAAACCTATCGAGTTTGACATCCTCTATAATTACTATAGCCAAGATGGAAATCAATCAGCAGTTACTGGAGGCAGGGGAACAGAAAAATTGACAAATAACGACACACAACTTTCCTTGTTCATCCCATTTAAAGGAGGAGACAAATTAAACGTATTGTTAGGTGTTGATTACTATACCTCCGCCTCTGCGCTAGAGATTAATAAATACGTGTCAGCTGCAAGTACAGGAACTAGTTCAATAAGTGGACAAGACACTCGCACTTACCTCAACCTAAAATATGGCACAGAAAAATTCACTAAACTCAATGATTTCAGTGTTAATATAGGATTTTCAACAGAGTACGATGTACTCTCATTCAATGGTGGATTTGGCTTTATGAAAAAGTTAAAAAAAGGCAGGAAAATTTTATGGAAATCGAGCTTGTATGTTGATTCATGGAGCCTAATATACCCTGGAGAATTTGATGAAAACGGAATTTTCAACGGAATAGGAAGTAGTTCTGGTTATGGATCACATAGCGGTGGAAGCTCTTCTAGTAGTGGCTCTTCTGGTGGAGGATCAACAACTGGTGGTGGTTCAACTGGTGGTGGATCTGGAAGCGGTTCTTCTGGTGGATCATCCGGAAGTGGATCGTCTGGAAGCGGATCATCCGGAAGTGGATCATCTGGAAGTGGATTTGTAATTCCCTATAACTACATTCTTAAAGATGGAAGCAGTTCTTCTAGCGGTGGAGGAAGTAGTACTAGTGAAGACACTCCAAACTATGAAAAGGATAATCGCTATTCAATCAATAACGCACTTACATTTAAGCAAATCATTAATAAGCGGATGAATATCGCCTTTGTTGGAGAGTTCAATCTACAATTGGGATTACTTTCAACTCCTTTTCATAGAGTTTACTTCAACGATGGTGTAAATGAAGAAAAAAATAAACTTGTTGCCATCGAACATTTACCAGAACAGCGATTCAAAGGAGTGCTAGGAATACATTACAACTATTTCTTCTCCAAGAACACCTTGCTAAAATTGAGCTATCGTACTTACTATGACTCATGGAATTTATTTGGCCAAACCGCTCAAATAATCCTTCCAGTTAAGTTAAACAGGTTCATGACCTTCTACCCTTTTTATCGATTTCATTTCCAAAATGGTGCAAAGTATTATCGAGATTATGGCCAGCATAGTATTATTGACAATTACCATACTTCAGATTCAGATTTGGACAAAATGGTGAGTAACAAGCTCGGTTTAGGAATTAGCATTCACCCAGTGAATGGAATATTGTCATACAAGAAAAAATCGGATGAAATCGTGTCATTGATCAAATCTTTCGACATGAGGTATGCCTATTACAAACGGTCTAATGGACTATCTGCTCACTCCTTAAGTATAGGAATGTCATTTATCTTTTAAATTACAGATGAAATATTGTATACTGATTCTTGGTTTTATTCATTATTCATCCCTTAGTTATTGCCAGCTTTTTAGTAATGACGTAATTCATACTATCAACATTATATCTAACAATGACTCTTTATGGGAACAACTTGAAATCGATTACACAAACCTTCTTGAATCAGGTGTTAAATCGTATCAATCCATTAACATTATTATTGATAATGATACTGTAAACAATGTTGGGTTAAGGTGGAAAGGAGCTTACTCTAACACTGGATTTCCGGGAATAAAAAAACCACTAAAACTCGATTTTTCGGAATTTGTAGAAGATCAAAAATATAAAGGTTTAAGCAAACTTAACTTCTCCAACTTTGCATTAGATCCCAGTTTTTTACGAGAAAAAATATCGTATGAATTTCACCAGAGAATGGGAAATGCTGTACCCAACTCTGCCTATTGCAACATTTATCTTAACGATGAATTAATTGGATTCTATTTGATGATCGAACAGGTCAATAAATCATTTCTAGCAAAGCACTTCTCATCTAACGAAGGAAATCTCTATAAATGCGTGGATGGAACAGAGCTAAATTATATTGATGACAATTTTGAATCTTATTTTGAGGACTTTCAATTACGCACGAACAAAGGAAGTGATGTTCACGACAATTTTATTGGTTTTATCAGAAATATCGATTACAGTAATTCATTCAATGCAGCACCTAAATTAAATGAATACCTTTCAATAGATCCCTACCTGAACGTCCTCGTAGTTGATGTCTTTCTGAACAACTGGGACTCTTATTATGGAAATGGACGTAATTTCTACTTATATGATGACCCCATACAAAACTTACTACGCTGGATTCCGTGGGACTATAACCTTTCATTTTCGCCATACACTGCTTATGTTTTCCCACACGATAAATCAGAGGACAAGTTCAAACCATTAATCAAACGAATTGAGGAGAATCCCTGTTTAAGGAATCAATACCTCGATAAGATGTGTGATTTACTTCATCAATTAGATCGTCCATATTGGTACAGTCGAATAAAAGAACTTGAAGAATTAATTTCAAACTCTGTTGAAATGGATGATAATAAGCTCTACTCAACCAGTTCTTTTTACGAAAACATCAACCACACTGTCGCTGTAGACAAACCAAATTCAGAAGGTGTATTCATGAAAGTTGAACACCTACCAGGAATTAAAGAGATTTTTGATGTTAGGCCAAATGAAATTCAAAGGGATTTATTTGCTGAAGGCTTTGAATGCGGTCAAGACTATTGTGAAGAATGCATTGACATTCGTGCCTTCCCCAATCCGTCGAATGACGAATTCACAGTTGAGATCACATCGTCGAAAGAACTGCTTAATGAATTTTCTATTATTTCTATTGATGGAAAAAAAATGTATAGTCATTCATTTACGACTAACTATCAACACTTTATTTGGAATAGTTTTCGTCTACCAAAAGGCATGTACCTCCTTTCCATTTCAACAAAAAATCAACACCTGAAAACACAAAAAATCATCATTTATTAGCGATGAATGACCTTATTAGAGGCACTTGATACCTTACAGAAACAATTCCCTGAGTGTATCATCAAACGGAATAGCATTACCTAAGTACATTTACATGACCATAGAATTTTTTTCTTTCAGAGTTCTTTGCTAAGCCGCATTCAATTTTCCATGTATACACACCATCTTGCACTATTTCGTTATTATTTGTTCCATCCCACCCTATACTTGGATCATAACTCTCGAAGATAATTTCTCCCCACCGATTGTAAATGGATAATCTGAAATCATTTGCTTCATATCCGTATGAGAATATAGGATTAAACGTTTGGTTGAAATCATCGTCATCCGGTGTGAATGCATTCGGCACGTAAAATATTAATTCTTCAATAACACGTATATTAATGGCTGCAGTATCCGTGCAACCAACACTATTTTCAACCACTAACTCAACATCGTAATAGCCTCCATTAAAATCAGGGAAAATGTGTATTGGTGAAACATCAGAAGTATTGACTACTCCATCACCAAAACCCCATATGAAATCCAAATAATAGACAGAAGTATTCTCAAAGCTTACTTCTGGATTAATACTATTTACTTCCAGTGACGAAGGTATAAATTGAGCAACTGGAGTTTCCACAATAGATATGTAATCTTGATATACAATTGTATCCGTACACCCGAAACCATTTACTGATATCAACGATACATCATATAGCCCAGCGGCGGAAAAAATGTAGTTCAATGAATCAGAAGCACTTGCAATTTCAACACCTGCAATTTCCCATATATTAAGGACAATATCTCCAACAGATGTACTTATTAAAGCGACCTCCCAAGGTTCACAGGTTGGATCACTTGCCCAAAAAGATGGGATAGGAAGAGGATTAACTAATACACTAACGAAACCCGAATCAACACAAGTATTTGAATCAACTACTATCATAGTATAAGTCGTCAGTCCTAAACTAGGAGTAAACGGAGTATCATCAGCAATTCCATTGTTCCATGTAAACATATAGGTATTTGGTCCTATTCCGCTTAATGTGACCGTCTCTCCATCACAAACCACTGTATCTCCACTGATAATCACTTCTGGCAATGGATTTACTGTAATTGCTAAAGAATCGGTAATTCCAATGCACCCCAACGCCAAAGGCGTTACTGCAATCGTTCCTGTCTCTAATGAAGTGCCTGGATTTAAAGCTGTAAATGATGCAATATCTCCTGATCCACTTGCCGATAATCCTATACTCACATTACTATTTATCCAAGTATAGGTTGTCCCAAAAACTGGACTACTAAATTGTACAGCAGCAATTGAAGTGTTGTGGCAAAGAACTTGATCTAATAATGAGTCCACAATTGGAGTAGGATTTACAATGAACATAAAAGACAAGTCAGGTCCAACACATCCATGTACAGTTGGGACTACTGAAATGACTGCTGTGTCTGAATAAACACCCACATTCGACGCAATAAATGACGCTATATCTCCTGTTCCATTTGATGCCAATCCAATAGAAGAAATTGTGTTCGTCCAATCAAATATAGTCCCTATAACTGGACCACTAAATACGACTGGCTGCGTTAATATAGTATTGCATAAGGTTTGATCAATTACTGGGTCAACTACTGGTATTGGATTTACTGTAATTGTTAAAGAATCAGTTGTTCCAATGCATCCCAACGCCGTAGGCGTTATTACAATCGTTCCTGTCTCTGGTGAAATGCCTGGATTTAAAGCTGTAAATGATGCAATATCTCCTGATCCACTTGCCGGTAACCCTATACTTGAACTACTATTTGTCCATCCATACGTGGTGCTCACAACTGAATTGCTAAAAAGTACAGCAGCAGTTGAAGTATTGTGGCAAAGAACTTGATCTAACAATGGGTCTACGGCTGGAGTCGGGTTTACAATGAACATAAAAGACAAGTCAGGTCCAACACATCCATTTGCGGTGGGGGTAACTGAAATCACTGCCGTGTCCGAAGAAGTACCTACATTCGACGCTACAAATGACGTTATATCTCCTGTTCCATTTGATGCCAATCCAATAGAAAAAATTGTGTTCGTCCAATCAAATATAGTCCCTATAACTGGACCACTAAATACGACTGGCTGCGTTAATATAGTATTACATAAGGTTTGATCARTTACTGGGTCAACTACTGGTATTGGATTTACTGTAATTGTTAAAGAATCGGTTGTTCCAACGCATCCCAACGCCGAAGGCGTTACTACAATCGTTCCTGTCTCTGGTGAAATGCCTGGATTTAAAGCTGTAAATGATGCAATATCTCCTGATCCACTTGCAGGTAACCCTATATTTGAACTACTATTTGTCCATCCATAAGTGGTGCTCACAACAGAATTGCTGAAAAGTACAGCAGCAGTTGAAGTATTGTGACAAAGAACTTCATCTAATAATGGGTCTACGGTTGGAATCGGGTTTACAATGAACATAAAAGACAAGTCAGGCCCAACACATCCATTTGCGGTGGGGGTAACTGAAATGACTGCCGTGTCCGAATAAGTACCTACATTCGACGCTACAAATGACGCTATATCTCCTGTTCCATTTGATGCCAATCCAATGGAAGGGTTATTATTTGACCAAGCATAAGTCGTTCCTGCAACTTGAGAAGTAAACACAATTGTTGTTATTGTAGCGGTACCACTACATAATACCTGATTGGGCAGTGCTCCAACTATGGGTAATGAATGTATAAGAACATCAAGTTGATCAGTATTCTGGCACCCTAAACTATCTGTACTTGTCACAGTATATGTTGTAACACCAATCGGAGGTTGAAATGGAACATTATCCAGTACACCATTATCCCATGTTAACCCTACACCAGTGGCAGTCAGAATTGTGTTATCTCCATCACATAGAACCTGATCTTGTCCTGCATCTACAATTGGATTACTAGTAGTAATCTCAAATGAATAAGATGAACAAGCGTTAACAACCGAAATCGTCGTGGTCTCACCAGAAACAGGAATAAAACTTGGTATGTCATTTACTCCTGATGCCGGAAGTCCAATTTGTGTATTTGAATTCGTCCATGAACCATTAATTGAAATCGGTTGAGTTAAGGCATTTCCACAAAACACAAAATCGGTCACCGCCCCTCCTAAGTATGAAATTGTGAACGTTGTCTCTACAGGGTACATACCACAAGCATCATTTGTAAAGACTGTATTTCCACTAACTACGGTAAAAGTAATTGGTACTCCTGTTGGAAGGTTGATAAAATCATAATAAACCCAGTCATTATATGTATTCGCTTCATTGGGACAACTAGCAACGTGAATTAATCCTGACTGACAACCTGGTAAATTATTAACCGTTGTTCCATATACAGCACCTGCAGGAGAAGCTATAGTTGATGTCGTCGTACCATTGTACTCGATATTTAATGTCATTGTCGTTGAGGAAATACTCTCACTTCCATGCCAATGTTCGAACCATAATCTAAGGTCCCCATCACAACTTATGCAATATTGTACTTGAACGCTATGTCCGAAACAGTAAAAAACCGAAAAACAAAAGGCTAATAGAATTACAAGAGGACGCAAAAACTTGATAAAATGATCCGTGAATACACAACGTGGTTTGTACATATTTGTTAAGATTAGTATGTAGCAGATCTTAGACTTAATAAATGCTAATTTTTAATTTTAGCAATACCTAATCACACGACATACAATATTAAAACATAACGCAAACCTAGTCATTTATATTCAACAACATAAAAATGAGACGATTAAACATGAAATAAATGAATTAAGGAGAATCCCTGTTTAAGGAATCAATACCTCAATAAGATGTGTGATTTACTTCATCAATTAGATCGTCCATATTGGTACAGTCGAATAAAAGAACTTGAAGAATTAATTTCAAACTCTGTTGAGATGGATGATCTTATTAGAGGTACTTGATACCTTAAAGAAACAATTCTCTGAGTGTAACATTATCCCCCTCTAATAATTCCTAAAATAAAAAAGCACCTCGATTCTATAACCGAGGTGCTTCAACTAATTTAGTGTTATTTTCTTTAGATCACAACGGTCGATTCTTTGACCTTCTGCTTCGTCAATGCAACTTCCAGTACTTCGGTCATATTAGAAACATAATGGAACGTTAAGCCTTTCAAATAGCTTGGAGTGATATCATCAATGTCCTTTTTGTTCTTGTCACACAGGATGATTTCTTTAATTCCAGCACGTTTCGCAGCCAAGATTTTCTCCTTGATTCCACCAACAGGCAACACTTCACCTCGAAGTGTAATTTCACCTGTCATGGCAAGGTTCTTCTTCACTTTTCTTCGTGTGTAGATAGATGCTATTGATGTCAACATTGTAATCCCTGCACTCGGTCCATCTTTTGGCGTTGCACCTTCTGGAACGTGAATGTGAATGTCGTGTGTATCGAATGCTTTTTGCTCCAATCCGAGTAAATGACTGTGCGATTTCAAGTATTCGAGGGCAATTATTGCCGACTCCTTCATCACATCACCCAAATTCCCTGTCAAGGTCAATTTTCCTTTTCCTTGAGTAATCGAAGATTCAATGAAGAGAATGTCTCCACCAATACTCGTCCATGCAAGTCCAGTTACTACACCAGCGACATCATTATTGTCGTATTTCGTTTTTTCATGTCCAGCACCCAAGATATCGAACAAGTGTTCAATTTTCACCTTTGGCTCAAACGTCTCCTCCATGGCAATTTGTTTGGCTCTATTTCGAACCAATTTCGCAATAACTTTATCCAATCCACGAACACCTGATTCACCAGTATATTCCTCAATTACTTTCTCTATCGTTTTCTTATCGATCGAAATATCTTTTGCCGTAATTCCGTGCTCTTTGATTTGCTTTGGCAGTAAATGACGTTTTGCGATCTCGATTTTCTCTTCAACCGTGTATCCATTCACTTCAATTAGCTCCATACGATCTCGCAATGGACCTTGAATTTCTGAAAGGTTATTTGCTGTCGCTATGAACATCACACGAGAAAGGTCGTACTCCGTTTCAATGTAATTATCGTAGAACGCGCTGTTTTGCTCAGGATCAAGAACCTCTAACAAAGCTGAAGACGGATCTCCATGATTGCTTCGTCCCAATTTATCTACCTCATCCAATACAAAAACAGGATTACTGATCCCAGCTTTCTTGATATTTTGAATAATTCGACCCGGCATCGCTCCGATGTATGTTTTTCTGTGCCCACGAATCTCAGACTCGTCATGCAATCCTCCCAAAGACATTCGAATGTACTTTCGATCTAATGCCTCAGCAATTGATTTACCCAAAGATGTTTTTCCAACTCCAGGAGGTCCATAAAAGCACAAAATTGGAGATTTCATGTTTCCTTTGAGCTTCAAAACTGCCAAGTATTCTAGAATTCTCTCTTTTACTTTATCTAAACCATAGTGATCGCGCTCCAAAATCTTTCGAGCACGTTTCAAATCAAGGTTATCTTCTGAATATTCATCCCACGGTAAGTCGAGCATTAAATCCAAATAATTCATTTGAACCGTGTACTCTGCACCCTGTGGATTCATTCTTCCGAGCTTCTCCAATTCTTTGTAGAATAATTTCTCAATCGTCTCGTCCCATTGTTTCACCCCTGCACGCGTGCGCATGTCATTCACATCCTGCTCTTGCGGATTGTCACCCAATTCATCTTGGATCGTTCGCATTTGCTGCTGCAAGAAGTACTCACGTTGTTGACGATCCATGTCCTTCCGAACCTTCGAATGGATTTCATTGCGCATTTCCAACATCTGAACTTCAAGTGTCAAATGCTCCAACACCATCATCACACGTTTGCGGATATCCAATTCTTCGAGCATTTCCTGCTTTTTAGAAACGTCAGCATTCATGTTCGATGAAACGAAGTTCACCAAGAACGTTGGGCTGTCAATGTTTCCAATTGCAAAAGAAGCTTCAGAAGGAATGTTTGGACTCTCTTGGATGATCTGTAGGGCCAAATCTTTGATCGACTTGAACATTACCTTCATCTCCTGATTGTTTTCATCCACACGTGATTCCTCCAATAACTTGATCTTCGCCGTCATGTACGGTTCAGATTGCACAGGCTCCACCAATTCGAATCGGCGTTTCCCTTGGATGATCACAGTTGAACTTCCGTCTGGCATTTTCAGTAAACGGATGATTTGTGCGACTGTTCCAACATTGTTCAAGTCAACGAACTCTGGTTGTTCCTCATCAAAATCTTTTTGTGCTACCACTCCAATGATCTTTGATCCCTTGTTGGCATCTTGAATCAATCGGATTGATTTATCGCGGCCTACTGTTATTGGAATCACGACACCAGGAAACAATACATTGTTTCGCAATGGTAAAATTGGAATTTCCTCAGGAAAATTTTGCGTACGCATATTCTCTTCTTCTTCGGCGGTAATCAGTGGAATAAACTCGGCATCAGCTTCGATGTTCGCACTAAACTTTAAAATATTTTTATCAAAAAAATCAGTCATATCTCTTTCTCTAAAAACCGTCAATGTGTCAGTAAGTTCAGTCTGATTTCGACTGAACACCTGTTGTCGGTAGTGATGCGCTATAGCTCAAAGGCTGTGCCACTCAAGTTTGAACTGCAATTTTGTCCTATTTATTGCCAGAAAAGCCATTGGACGTGTCAGAAATGTGTTGTAAAATATCGACATCTTCACCAGATAACATCAATCCGCGACGAACCATCATGTTATTCGCACTTTCGAGTGCACGATCGAAGTCATATGTGTCACCATTTGGTCCCCATTGAAATGAAGGGATATACTTTGGTGGGAATTCAGCGCCATATACATTACAAGAAACGCCAACGACTGCTGCGGTATTGAACATGGTGTTGATTCCACACTTAGAATGATCGCCCATTGTTAAGCCCATAAATTGAACGTCTGTTTGTTCCTCTTTCATTGATTCGAAGGAGAATGTTTTCACTGTCCCATAATTATTTTTCAGATTCGATGAATTTGTATCTGCTCCAATATTACACCATTCGCCAATCAATGAATTCCCTAAGAAACCATCATGGCCTTTGTTCGAATATCCTTGAAAAATGCAATTATTCACTTCGCCTCCAACTTTACAATGAGGACCAAGGGTTGTTGGACCGTAAATTTTCGTTCCTAATTTCAGAGCACTACTTTCATTCATTGCTAGCGGCCCACGAACCATTGAACCTTCCATTATTTCAGCATTCCTCCCAATATAAATCGGACCTTCAGTTGTATTCAATATTGATGCTTCAACCTTAGCACCTTCTTCCAAAAAGATCAAAGAAGGATCGCCAATGACTGTATTAGAATCGGAAAGCTGTTGAGAACTTCGAGTATCAGCAATGAATTCAAAATCCATTTTTAAGACTTCTCCATTCAACTGAAACATATTCCACCTTTCTGATAACAAAATGACATCACCCTTATATTTCACTTTGTTTGATGCATCACCTCGACGTGCGATCCAGTCCTTTTCAAAGAACAACTCTTCGTTGTCGCCCAATAGAATTATTGCATCTGCAATTTCACGGTTTAAGATCACACATGCATTTACATGAACACCTCCAGTATCGGGAAACTTACGACTTAAAAAATCTTCGGTTTTGTATCCAACTTGGACTTTTCGAAGCATTATTTTCCAACGCTCATCATTTGTAAAAATCCCCATTCTCAAGTTTCCGATTGGACGTGTGAGTGTTAAGGGAGCAAATTTGAGCCAGTTATCGTTATCGTCGAGTGTTAAATTCATTCTATGTTAAATGGTTAATTTGAAGCCCGATATCCATCGGGAATTGGTTCAATATCCTGATGCTCTTGTGTCTATTTCTGCTTTTTTTGAGAGAGCGAGCAGTCCAATAAAAGTAATAAATGCGTTCAAGACAATAATTGCCCATCCAAACGTGAAGGTTCCAAAGATTCCTAGTTCGCCTTTTTCCAACCCTGGCGATCCATATGAATTATACCAGATGTAGAAAGTCACCAAAATTGAAGCGATACAAACAATAGGAACAAGAATGTCTTTGATAGAGCGTTTGAAAATGATTCCAAAAAAGAACACGCCAATGAGCGGGCCGTATGTGAAAGCTGCGAATGTCATAAGCAAGTCGATTGCGGATGAATCTGTTGTGTATTTTAATAAAAGGATGACCATTACAAGGACAAATGACATCCCAACGTGCACCATTCTACGAGTTCGTTCTTGTTCTGCCGCCCGTTTTTGCTTGATATTTAGAAAATCAACAGAAAAAGACGTTGTGAGCGCTGTTAATGCTGAATCTGCACTAGAATATGCTGCAGCAATCAATCCAAGTAAGAAAATGATTCCAATGATTGGTCCAGCGGCATCACTCATTGCTATTGATGAGAACAATAAATCTCCGCCTACTTTCCCTTCTGAAATTGCTTTAACGAGTTCGGGCATATTTGCCTCTGCATACATATACAGCAATGCTCCAAGTGCCAAGAAAACCAAATTGACAGCTACTAAAACGAATGCCATGCTGATCATGTTCTTTTGCGCATCCCCTACATTTTTGCAACTCAAATTCTTCTGCATCATGTCCTGATCCAATCCTGTCATACCAATTGTGATGAACATTCCTCCAAAGAAACATTTTAGAAAGTGATTACCACTCATGAAATCATCGAAGAAGAAAACTTGCGAATATTTGCTTTCAGCAATCGTTGATACCATTCCCTTAGCTTCAGATAAATTCAAGGCATCAGAAATAAAATACACCGTCAAAAACACAGACACGAGCATGAATGTTGTTTGCAAGGTATCCGTCCAAACAATGGTTTTGATTCCTCCACGACTCGTATAAATCCAGATAAGTAGAATTGAAATCACCACTGTGACAGGAAAAGGAATCCCCCAACCATCAAACAGAATCGACTGAAGAACATTCGAGACCAATAATAGTCGTACGGAAGCTCCAATTATTCGAGATCCTAAAAAGAAAAAAGCACCTGTTTTGTAACTCCAAAAACCGAATCGGTCTTTTAAATATTCATAGATCGAAGTGACATTTAATCGATAAAAAAGTGGTAAAAGAACATATGCGACAACGAAATACCCAACCAAATAGCCCAATACGACTTGCATGTAGCTGAATTGTTTCGAGGCATTTCCAACCCACCCTGGAATTGAAAGAAAAGTTACTCCACTGAGCGAAGCGCCAATCATCCCGTAGGAAACCAAATACCATGGCGATTTTTTATCTCCACGGAAAAAGCTTTCATTGTTCGCCTTTCTTGATGTTAGAAACGATATTCCGACAAGCACTGCGAAATAAAGGACTAAAACCGTAACGATAAGAGTTGAATTCATTTAGTTAATTTGGATGATAAATGTACGATTTTCAAGCTTAGAAGTATGAATTTTATACGCTAAAATTGCTATTTTAGCTTCACATATGATGAACCTTACCTCTAATTTCTTCCGCACCGCTTGCTCGTTGTTTTTCCTGACTCACCTACTCAGTTTGAGCGCTCTTGGTCAAATAAATTCAGATTACTTAACGCAAACGATGGACAGTCTTTTTTTCCATGAAGACGGCGACAAACGACCCGGTTATAGTGTTGCAATTGTAAAGGACAACACTGTCATTTACCAACGATCGATTGGACAAATAAACGTTGAAAAAGAAATTGAGTTCAATGAAAACTCTGTGTTTGCCATTGCATCATGCAGCAAGCAATTTACAGCCTTCGGAGTATTATTGCTAGAACAGGAAGGGAAATTGCAGTTAACAGATGACATTCGCACGTATATTCCAGAACTACCAAAATTCAGCTATACCATCACCATTCAGCATTTGCTTTCACACACGAGCGGTATTCGAGATCATCTCATATTGTTAGACTGGGAGAATAAACAATGGTCGAAGGATTACCAGTTCAAGGGAACAATTCAGGCACTTCAGAAATACAAAGAACTCTCATTTCAGCCAGGCGAAGATTTTGCTTACTCAAATACAGGGTATACACTTCTCGCTATGCTCATCGAACGGGTTTCTGAAATTCCATTTGAGAAATTCATGTATGACAGTATTTTCGAGCCTCTAAAAATGACGAATACGCATTTCAGTGAAAAGCGCGATTATCGAAATATCGGATACTCCCGTCCATACAATTACAATTGGGACAAAAAGAAATTCATCACCTATAGACGTAAAGAAGTCAATGCCTTGGGCGCAGTAGGCATTTACACAACTATTAATGATTTCATTAAATGGGACGAGAATTTTTCTTCGATGATTGTGGGAAATGAAAATCTATTTGAGAAATTCCTACGTTCCGACACGCTCAATAATGGAATGGTGATCAATTACAACAATGGATTAAAAGAACGCGATGTCAGAGGATATCATGTGGTTGAACATTCTGGTGGATGGGCATACTACAACTTTCAGTATACGCGAATTCCTGAATTAAACTTGAGCATTATTATCGCATCTAACAATGAGTTTGATTACCCGATTGGAATGGCTGAACAGTACCTTAAGTCAATTCTCCCAAACGAACGCATGCAAACGCAGAAATCAAGTACGGAGGCAAAGAATGTTTTACACTCTGGAGATTACATTAGCGATGATTTCACACTCCGAAAAATAGAGCACAGCCAAAAAGGAGTAACACTCTCAGGAGCACATTTATACGGTGCAAAGAAATACCAAATCTATACTGACAAGGATGCAAACTTAATTGATTCAACAAAAAATGCAATAATCCCTAATTCTACCCTTCGGAGTTTCCGATGGTCTGGCGGAAGTTATTTCAATGTCCCACGAGAATATCATGCAATTGATTCGCTCCCCATGGAAATAAAAAATCTTGAAGGAAAATACATCAACTCTGAACTTGGAAGCATTCGAATCCGATATAAACAAAAGAAAGGGACCATTAAGATCAAAACATCCTTTGGTAAGAATCCAAAAATCAAACGTAGGATTGGTCAGTTCATTGATTTAGAATCTGTTCATTACGACCTCTTCATAAAAGATGTAAATACGCTCGTAATTGGAAATCACCACGTTTTCAATCTAATGTTCACTAGAAAATAGCTTGAATTGACTTGATYTCKAAAAAACTCTTCATTTCGCCTGTTACTTTTATGCGCTTTAGAATTCTATATTTGTAACTCTAAATATTCGAGTATGGAAACCATCATTTTTCAAATTGCATTAATCCTTATCCCAGCGGGAGCTGTCATGTTAACTGCGGTATATTTTCTCCGCCAACAATCGGAAGGAAAAGTCCGTGATGCTCAAATTGAATTGACGCAAACCTTGAAAAAGCAACGCCAARAATTTTTTCTTCCATCACGAATGGAAGCTTATCAACGATCTGTACTATTTCTAGAACGCATTCACCCGAATAGTTTGGTGATGAGACTTCAGAATCAAGGTTTACCAGCAATGGTCTTTCAAGTAAAGTTGCTCGAAGCAATTCGCGAAGAATACGAACACAACATTGCACAGCAATTGTTTGTTTCTCCTGCAGCATGGGACATGGTGAGAAAATCGAAGGAAGAGACCTTAAAAATCATTCACTTGGCTGGAACACAAATGGAGGCGACYTCAATGTCAGTAGATTTATCTGCAAAGATTTTTGAAATCGTTGGTGAAGTTGGTCAATTGCCATCTGAAATTACGGTTGAAATATTGAAAAAAGAGTTGCAAGAATTGTTCTAGTATGAAAAGTTCACTGCTCTTCCTAGTTCTGTTTGTTGGTATTTCCTGCACGGGAAAGGAAACATTGAACATTCATTTACCATCCGATAGTATTACCACGGTTGACTCAGTCTCACTTGATTCCTTGTGGCAAGATCTTGTTTTTAACAAAGGTGGTTGCTTGACTGGTGGTCAACGTGCTAATGACGGTAGATTTGGTGGTGAAGGGTGTGTTTTAACCGAAAACAGAAGAGTTGATTGGCGTCCATTTTTCTCTCATCCGAAGGAAGAACTTAGAGATTTTTTGATTGAACAATTTGCAGACACAAGTACATCCCGTATCCACACGTGTCCATTCATGTCTGCTTCTGGTGGTGAAGTTGCTGTTTACTGCTTGACGAAAATTTATCTCATCAATTGGTACGATTTTGATCCATTTATTGAATACCAAGATCGCGAAATTACTAGTTCAATGGACTCTGAACAAAGTTGGCTTCGAGCGATTTTAGAAGATCCTAAGCGTCGTGAAGTTTTGATTGAAGAATGGCGGAAGCTATGAAGCACAAATCCGTTAAAGTTTATCTCACGTTAATATTCACTCCCCTTTTCTTAGTTACTGGGTTTATTATCTCTTTTGAATTCCTATCACTTGTTTATCTAAATTTCGAGGGGGTAGAAACCTCATCTCCGGGCATTGGAACTGCTAGTGAGTGGAGATCCCAATTTGTATTTTCTTCCGCCATTGGCATTTTACCAATCCTAATGCTTATATCAGATGTTGGTGTTTGTTATGACAAAGCATGGAAATTTCTGATCACGATAATTACAACATGGTCAATTGGTTTATTTTTCCTTTTCTGTCATATCTATTATCTAAAATCTAGATTAGAATCCACTGAGCAAATCACTCCAAACATTAAAGATCAGATCTCAAGCTCTCAAATTTATGCTGAATGGTATCTAGGAATTGGATTCATTGTTGG